>JAUIGT010000290.1 GCA_030432615.1 Verrucomicrobiia bacterium | reverse complement strand
CGCCAGAAAGGCGGAAGTGGCGGCAATCGAGAACGGCGTGAAATTCTTCTTCCTGGCGGGGGCCGGCCTGTATCTGCTTCTAGCGGGGAAAGGCGTTCACCGTCTCCTCACCCGGATCCCTGATCAACATCACGACCGAGGGGATCGCGCCGCCTAGCTTCATTGCACTCGATCGCCCCCATGTTCGCCCTTTCCGACACCGAATTCGCCGAGGCCACCGATTGCCTGCGGCAGCTCCTGCGGATCGACACCACCAATCCTCCCGGCAACGAGCGCGCCGCCGCGGAACGGATCGCCCGCTGGCTGCGCGACGACGGCTTTTCCCCCGAACTGTCGGGAGTTTCGGAGGATCGCCCCAATCTCACCTGCCGCCTCGCGGCCGATCCGACCCGTCGCAAGGCTCGTCCGCTGGTCCTGAGCTGCCATCTCGACGTCGTTCCCGCCGACCCGGAGCGCTGGACCCATCCGCCCTTCGACGCCATCGAGGCCGACGGCTGTCTCTGGGGGCGCGGCGCCATCGACATGAAGGGCTTCGCCGCGATGGCCCTGACCGTGTTCCGGCTCGCCCGGCGCCGCGGGTTCGCGCTCGATCGCGACCTCGTCTTCGTCGCCGTCGCCGACGAGGAGGCCGGAACCGAGAAGGGTTCCGAATGGCTGGTGGAAAATCGGCCCGACCTCCTCGGGAGCGAACCCGAATACGTCCTCAACGAGGTCGGCGGCTTCACCCTCCATCGCGACGGCAAGCGTTTCTACCCCGTCCAAGTCGCCGAGAAAGGGCTCGCCTGGCTCCGGCTCACCGCCCGGGGCACCCCGGGGCACAGTTCCCTCCCCGATCCCGACAACGCCCTCGCGTCCCTGGCCCGTGCCATCGACCGCATCGCCCGCGCCCGCCTGCCCTGGCACATCAGCCGACCGGCCCGCGATTTCCTCGGCGGCCTGGCCACCCACAGCGGAACCTTGGGGAAATGGCTCTCCCCCGCCCTCTTTCATCCCGTCCTCGGACCGCGACTGCTGCCCCTTGCCATTCCCGAACCGGGTCGGCGCCGCTCCGTCGAGGCCGTGCTCCGCAACACCGCCAACCCGACCCTCGTCCACGAGGGAGGCAGAAAGATCAACGTCATTCCCGCCCGCGCCTCGGTCGATATCGACGGACGCCTCGCTCCCGGCCAGACCGCCGACGACCTCGTTGCCGAGCTGCGGGCCGTGCTCCGGGATCCGCGTGGCGAGCGTTTCGAGTTCGAGATCCTGCGCGAATCCGAGGCCACCGTCTTTTCCCCCGACACCCCGCTCTTCGCCACCATTCGGGAAACCCTGGCCCACCAGGACCCCGGGGGCATCGTCGTGCCTTCCATCATCCCCGGTTTCACCGACAGCCGCAACTACGCCCGCCTCGGGGCCACCTGCTACGGTTTCTACCCGCTGAAACTCCCCGCCGACCTCGACTTCGCTGCCCTCTTCCACGGCGACGACGAGCGCATTCCCCTCGACGGCTTCCGCTGGGGCATCGAGACGCTCGGGGAAACAATCGAACGTTTCGCAGCGGCGGAGTGATCTCGCGGGGTGGCTCTCTCGAGCGGCCCCAAGGGACCGGCGATCCCCCTTACGCAGGGGCTCGGAAGAGCTGTCCTACGGTATGCCTCGTCACCCCACGATCTCGCTGATGTCGAGCAGCCAGAGCTGCCGCCCCTGGCCGCCGTGGGGGGAATCGATGACGACCTTGGTGCCGTCGTTGCTGGAACGCGGGTGGGTATCGCACCGCCATTCCCCCTGGTATTCCGGCGGGGAATGAAAGTGTCCCAGGTCGTGGCGCTTCCCGGTCGGGACGTGATAGAGGTAGGGCGTCTGCTGACGACGGATCCCGCGTGGATAGGTATCGTTGAGAATCCAGTCCCTGCCGTTGCCGACCGACAGGTAGGTATTGTGGCCGTTGACCGGCATGTGCCCTTCGCCGGCGCCCACGACTTCGACCTCGTCGGTCCGGTCCTTGAACAGGTAGAAGGCCGACTCCCTGCCCTCCGGCTTCGTCCACGCGCAGACGTGCTCCGGGTCACGCCAGATGAAATGGGAGGTGTAGCCCGAGGGATCGAGGATGTAGAGATCGCCGCCGTCGAGGTTGGCGGTGAACATCCGGGTCACGAAGCCGTTGTTGACCGCGAACTCGGGATCGTCGGGCCCCTTCGCCCGCCAGCGATGGAGAAAGATGAATCGCTGGCTGTCGGGGCTGACGAGGAGGTGGTTGACGTAGTTCCACTGGTCGGTCAGCGGCTTGCCCTGGTAGGGAATCTCCGAAAGCTGGGCCAGGGTGACGATGAGTTCCGACTCGCCGCTGTCCATGTTCATCCGCCAGATGCCGGACTTCTCCGGATGGCGCTCGGCCCGATACGGGTCGGCCACGCCCTGGTATCCGTATCCCGGGCGCAGATTCTGGATCCGGGCGAAGTCGGCGGTCACCGCCCATTTCCCGTCCGCGCTCAGGGCGTAGATCGGGCGAGGCAACGTCCGCGTCTCTCCGGTGTCCACGTTCTTCACCCGACAGACGTGGCGTCCATCCTCGCGATCGTTCCAGACGACCTCGTTCTTCGATCCGGGACGCCACTGGAGCATGCACCCCTGCTGCCAGCCCCAGGCATCGCTTTTGCCCAGCTCGATCCATTGGTCGCCATCCTCGAGATCGACCATGCCCACCTGAATCCGGTCCTCCGGCGTCGGGGTCCGTCCCTCGAAATCGACCTGGTTGCCGAGTACGAACCGATTCGACGGGTCGAACTCTCGCTTGTCGTAGTAACCGAACCAGTGGAATTTCGGCCCCTTCGTGATCGCCCGCGTCGGGACGAAAGCCTCGCTGTACTTGGCGATATCCTCGCCGGCTTCCCGGGCCCACGTTGTCGGTCCAAAAGCGGCCGCTCCGCCACCGGCGAGTCGCATGAAATGACGTCTATCCATGCCTCCGATTACCGCAACTCCCTCCGCGAGGCAAGGTCCGAAGCCACCACGATGCGGCCCATTCCCCGACCGGCCCGGGTTCCGTCTCACTTTTTCGGGGAGCGCCAACCGCCATCCGACGCGCCTTGCCGGTCGACAAATGGACGCGCTCCGAGCAGTCCGCCAATCCGTTCGCACGGCCTAACCAGTTTCCCGAAGGCTGTCGATCTCGGCGAGCTGATCCCGAACCGACTCGGCATCGGCAATTCCGTGGATGACGAGGAATCCATTCGGTTGAGACGCCGTGGTCGTCATTCTCAGCGCCGCGATCCCGAAGCGCCGCATCAGAGGCGTCACGATCACCGTGTAATCCACGAGGGCACGGAAATGGATCTTCTGGTCCGATTGTCCCCAGCCTCCGCGGATGATCCGTAGAAACGGCCCTTCCACCCTCAAGCGCTGACTTTCGGCCAACCTGGCCGCCTCACGATGACTGATCGCCAGGTAGATGAGGACACCCAGCGCCATGCCCATCACGATACCCGTCCCCATCGTCATCGCCCCGCTCATCACGACGGGTGTCCATTCTCCCGATCCGGCTTGGGCGGCTCGCTGAAAGCCCAGCGAGCCCAACAGGGCGCCGAGTATCCCGAGGGAAAGCGTCCATGACAACAGCCACTTCGCCCTCAGGTATCGACGCAACGCGGCTCGATCGAACTCGACCTCGAAGGAGGTTGGAAAGGAATCGGACACGAGTCGGGAACAAATTTCCCCTACAGGGCCCGGGCGAACGCCCCGCCATCGACCAGCAGCATTTCGCCGGTAATGTAGCTGCCGGCCTCGCTCGACAGGAGGATGGCCGGTCCGGCCAGTTCCCGGGGATTTCCCCATCGATTCAGGGCCGTCATCCTGGCGAATTCCTCCTTTTCGGCATCCGAGAGCAGGCTCATGGGCAGATCGGTGAGAAAGGGACCGGGCCCGATGCAGTTCACGGTGATGCCGTGGGGCCCCAGGTCGAGGGCGCTGGCCTTGGCGAGACCGAGCAGCGAGGCCTTGGTCGCGGAATAGGCGTTGCGCGCCGGCTTGGACCCGACCCCCAGCACCGAGGAAATGTGGATGATCCGCCCCCACTGGCGCGCCTTCATCTGCGGCACCAAGGCCCGGGTCAGGCGCATGATGCTGGTGAGGTTCAGTTCGAGGATCTCATCCCACGCCGCGTCTTCGATCTCGTCGATGGGTTGCGGCTTGTTGGAGCCGGCGTTGTTGATGAGGATATCGACCTTGCCGAACTTCTCCAGCGTCTCCGCCGCCAGGGCATCCACCTCGGCGCGGTCGATCATGTCGGTGACCCGGTATTCCACCCGCACGTCGAGTCCGTCCCCGATCTCGGCGGCCGCGGCGGCAAGTTCGTCTTCCTTGCGGCTGCAGATCATGATGTCGGCACCGCATTCGGCAAGCCCCCGGGCCATGGCCTTGCCCAGCCCCTTGCTCCCGCCGGTGACCAACGCCACCCGGCCCGTCAGATCGAAAAGATTGCAATTCATGACTCCGATCATGGCCCGAGACCGGTGAAAGGGAAAAGGAAAAGGTGCGGTGGGTGCGATCTGAGATCTGGGCCATGCTCAGGAGAAAAAGTCACCCCTATCGCCTATCGCCTATCGCAACGTCCGAATCGCCGATCTTGCGGTTTTGATGGCCGGTTTTGGCTTGGGATGGACGAAGGTGTCCGTTTTCCCTATCTTGTCGCTCCATGAGTGCCCCCATCTGTCGCTTCCTCAGCAATCTTTGCTTCCAACTCGGCGTCCTTTCCATCGGTGCCTCCATCGCCATCTGGTGGTTCAACCGCGGTGATGCCCCCGAGGTCCAGGCGCACGCCGAGCGCTTCGGCATCTTCGTCGGTCTCTGGGCTCCGACCCTGCTGATCCTCTCCAACCGGTTCGACCGCTACGCCGACAAGGCCGCCGAGGTTCCGGGACTCAAGCCCGAACACCACGAGGAGAACCGGAACGAAGACGTTCCCGGTTGATCGGGCCGGTCGGCGATCACGGACTGCCCTCGATTCCCTGGACCGAACTCGCCGCCCGGCGAGCGCGCCGCGCCCGGATCATGGCCACGCGCCGCATGTCGGTGGCATTGTCGAGTTCATCTACGATCTCGGTACCGAGCAGCGTCTCGATCACATCCTCCAGCGTGGCCACCCCGGTGTAGTCCCCGTACTCGTTCACCACGAGGGCGATGTGTTCCCGACCGTCGATCAACTCGGTGTAGAGACTGCTGACCGGGAGTGATTCCGTCACCACCGGAAGGTCGCGACGAAAGCTTTCGAGAGGGGCCGTGGGATCGGGTGCCGCCAGCAGGTCCGCCCGCAGCACGAAACCGCGGACCTGGTCGGGTTGCTCATCGTAGATCGGTACCCGCGCAAACACGTTCCCGGAATGTTCTCGCCGATAGTCTTCCACGGTGGATGCGGCCGGAAGACTGAAAACCACCACGCGCGGCGTCATGATCTGCTTCACCGGAATCCGCCGCAACTCGAAGAGATTCTTGAGCACGTTCGACTCCGCCTCCGATAGGGTGCCCGATTGGCTGGTCCGCCAGATGATCGACTCGATTTCGGCCCGTGACTGGTCGTGGGTGACCTCGTGCCCAGACAGTCCCTGGGTGAAGCGCTTCAACAGGAGGATGAAGGGGTGCAGCAACCAGGCCAACACCCTCACGCCATGGGCGGTCACGGGGGCCAACTTTCGCCAATGGGTGGCCCCGATCGTCTTGGGAATGATCTCGGAACCGATCAGGATGAGCAGCGTCATGATGAAGGACGAAACGCCCAGCCATTTCTGTCCGAACAGAGCCGCGGCCTCGTAGCCCACCCCGGCCGCCCCGACCGTGTGGGCCACGGTATTAAGCGTGAGGATGGCCGATAACGGTTCGTCGGGCTTGCCCTTGAAACGCTCGAGGATCTCCCCCGCCTTGGACCCCTGCGACTTGAGGGTATCGATGTAGGCCCGGTTGACGCTGAGCAACACCGCCTCGGCGACCGAACACAGGAACGAGAAGACCAGGGCCACCGACAGGTAGACCAGCAGCCAGATCAGGGTCTCGACCGAGAACTCCCCGTCTCCACTGCCTCCGGCGATCGGAGCGGCGGCGAAAACGGGATGCCATGCACTGAACGAAAGTTCGCTCATTCAGCGCAGAACCTTCAACAGATGCGCGAGGTCGCAATCGGATTCGAGCGGATGCCGCAGGCGATAGTCCAGATTCACGGTGTAGCGGTTTCGTCTCCCCTCCCGAAACTTGGTGATCGCACCCGACTCCTCCAACTCGGAGAGAATGCGCTGCACCGCCCGCTCGGTGATCCCGATCTTGGCGGCCAGATCCCTGATCCGAAGTTCCGGTTCGCGAGCGAGGCACACGATGACATGCGTGTGGTTGGTGAGAAAAGTCCAGCCGCCCTCGGTTCGCGAGGGTGGTCCTTCAATGACGGGCGCGGTTTTTTCCATTTTCGTCTTGAAAGATACCGAAAACGCACGTTTTTGGAAACCTGAAAATGCTTTCGCGTAAGAAAATGCGGAAAATCTTTCCCTGATGACTTCCTCTCCCGCCTCCTCCCGGATCCCCAAAGAAGCCATTCCCGGTCTCCTCCTCATGGGAGCCATGCTCGTGGCTCTCATCATAGCCAACTCTCCCTTCGCGCCCATTTACCAGCGCCTGCTGGACACTTACGCGGAGATTTCCATCGGGGCTTTCGAGTTGAAGAAACCGCTCCTGCTCTGGATCAACGATGGTCTCATGGCGGTGTTCTTTTTCCTGGTCGGGTTGGAGTTGAAACGGGAGATCCTCGCCGGCGAACTCTCCGACCGCCGCAAGGTGGTACTGCCCCTGGTCGCCGCCGTCGGCGGGATCGGCGTGCCGGCGGTGATCTATGCGTGGATCAATCGCGGCGATGCCATGGCGCTGAACGGTTGGGCCATTCCCGCCGCCACCGACATCGCCTTCGCCCTCGGCGTGCTGGCGCTGCTGGGCAAACGGGTTCCCCTCGCCCTCAAGGTTTTCCTGGCATCGGTCGCGGTCATTGACGACCTCGCCGCGATCATCATCATCGCGATTTTCTACACCAGCCAGCTCTCCGTTTCCTCCCTCGGGTTCGCTTGCGCCATCGTGGCGGCTCTCTTCGTGGTCAACCGGATCGGCGTGACGGCGAAGACTCCCTACCTCCTGCTCAGCGTGGCTCTCTGGGTGGCGGTGCTGAAGTCCGGAGTTCATGCGACCCTTGCCGGCGTCGTCGTGGCGGCCTTCATTCCCTTCCGTCCCGCCAAGGGCTCGGACAAGCCGGTGCTGGAAGTCCTCGAACACGACGTCCATCCCTGGGTCGCCTTCGGCGTGTTGCCCATCTTCGCCTTCGCCAATGCGGGAGTGTCTCTCGCGGGTCTCTCGCTTTCCTCCCTGCTCCAACCGGTCCCGCTGGGGATCGCCCTGGGCCTGTTTCTCGGAAAGCAGATCGGCGTGTTCGGCGCCAGCATGATCGCCCTGAAGAGCGGGCTGGCCCGGCTGCCCACGGGCATGAGCTGGCTCCACCTCTATGGCGTCTCCCTGCTCTGCGGCATCGGATTCACCATGAGTCTCTTCATCGGCTCGCTCGCCTTCGAGCAAAGCGGCAACGCCGAATACGTGGTCGATGACCGCCTGGGCATCCTCGCGGGCTCCCTGCTGTCCGGCATCCTCGGAACCGTGGTCCTGCGGATCGCCACCAACCGGGACAAGCCGAAGGCGGCCGAGGGCGATGGAGCCCCGGCGGAGACGCCGGCTCAATCTTCCTGATTCAGCTCGGCGAGCACCTCGGGATCGCGCACGTCGGCCCACTCTCCCCCCAGTTCCACCGCTTCCATGCGCTTCCCGTCGCGCACCAGCGCGGCGATGGCATCGGTCAGCTCGTATTCCCCCCGGGGGGAAAGTTCCAGTTTCGCGGTGTAGTCGTA
>JAUIGT010000289.1 GCA_030432615.1 Verrucomicrobiia bacterium | reverse complement strand
ACGATGGCATGCAGACCTACTTCATCGCCACCGGCCCCGGCATCGCTGTGAAGGGCAGCGTTTCCGACTCGCTCATCAGCGTGATCGACATCGCCCCCACCTTTGCCGCCCTGGCCGGAATCGAGAAAAGCCCGACCTTCCAGGGCCGCAGCCTGGTGCCCGTGTTCGCCGATCCCACCGCCACCATCCGTCCCTTCGCTTTTTCCGAGCACAACTGGCACGACTACGAGGCCCACGGACGCGGGGTTCGTGACGACCGCTGGCTCTACATCCGCAACTTCCGTCCCCAGTTGGCGCTCCAAGGGCCGGCCGATTCGGTGAAATCCGACTCCTTCCAGGCCCTCCGCGCGGCGCGGGATTCCTCCGATCCCCTGCCCCCGATCCAGGCCGACATCTTCCTGGCGCCTCGCCCCGAAGTGGAACTCTACGACACCCAGGCCGACCCGCACCAGGTGGCCAACCTCGCCGGTGATCCCACCTACGCCGGCATCGAGAAGAAACTCGCCGACGCGCTCGACCGCTGGATGGAACAGACCGGCGACACCGTCCCCGACGAGATCAGCCCCGACACCTTCGATCGCGAAACCGGCGATCCCCTCCCCGGCGTGAAGCGCAACGAGGCGTGGAAAGCCCCCGCCGGCGCCGGCCGCAACGCGGACCGGGTGAATGCGGAGGGGATCTGACTGCGGCGGGAGATCTTCTGGCCTGAAGTGATCAGCGTGGGTCGAAGGGAGCCGTGGGATCCCGGTAGCCGGCCGGGTCGAGGAGAATCTTGTCGGAATCGCACTTCTTGAGGATCCCACTTACATAGACAACGTCCCCGATCTCTTGGCTCTCGGCCATGGCTTTGCTCCAGAACACGCACTCGATCCCGTGGTCGAGGTAGACCCTGCAAGACTCGGGATCACCGAGATCGACCTTCGTCACCACGCCCTTGATCACGATCTTCTTTCCGACAAAATCTCCCGCTTTCCGCAGAACGTCCGCCTCGTGAAATTGCGCCGCGGGCTTTCCGTAGTCCATCACCCAACCTTCACAACCACCCAGGAGCAACGATCCCGCTCCCAGCAAGGACAAGAGTGCGATCCCATTTTTCATTCCACCACTCTATCCAAGGCTCTCCGAAAAACGGAATCGATAATACCGGACGGCATCATCGAATGGATCGATGGCAGGACGTCTTTTTTCTGTCGGAGGTGGTGGAGAATTGGCGGAGGGAACCTCGAAGAAATTCGTTACCGTGCGAACGGTGCAATTCGGTCCGCGATTCCCCCCGCGCGGCTACCTGTTCATCTCTCTGCGGCTTCTTTCCTCCGGTCCACGATCGCCCAGGAGTCATCGAAAGTGATCTCGAAATCCGCCCGTTCCAATTCGGTAGGCAATCGCATCGATTTGATCTCATGCTCGCCTCGCACTTCAAAATCTTCTCTAGCGCGAAGCTCGAAGCGATGTCGCGAGGGGTAATGGAGGCGATTGCCGTTCTCTTCCACGAAGCGGAACTCGCGCGCTTCAACGAGATTTTCAATGGACGGGGTGAGGTCTTCTTCAACCGCCATTACGGTTCGAGCCGATACGAGTGCGTAGCTTGAGGAGGGGTCTAGAACGAGAACAGTTCGAGCGAACCCCTCGCCAACCACGCCCGACGCCAGCGTGATGGCGACCAGCTCGCCGCGCGATTCGATCGCCACGTTCAAAGCCTCATGTCTCTCGCGGTTTTCCGCGGAGAAGAACTCCGAACCGCCGTAACTGCCGAGGATCTCGTAGTAGGCGAGAAAAGGCGAAAGTCCGTTTTCCCAATTCAAGTTGGTGAAGCCCGGAACGGTTTCTCGAATCACGGCCTCGCGTCGATATGGAAGCCTCCCGGGATCGGTGTCCGTGCCCGACTTTTCCGTGGCATCCACCAGCGTGCCATCCAGATAGGATCGCTTCCCCGTCGATACGTATCGATAGGGACGAGTATCTGACGGCTGAATATGGGGGTGAAATTCGAAAAGCGTCCACCCGCGATGACGAAACTCTGAACGGGTATGGTAACGCGTGGAACCCTCTCGATTCGGACCACGCCGGTCGGATGAAAGATCCTGGTAGCGCAATTCACCCTCCAGTTCGATGGCTTCGCAATTCTGGAACGAGGCATCGATGGCGGCAAAGAGCGGGGCGACCTCCGACGGCTCGGAGAAGGCGGGTGTGGACTTCTCGACAAAAGGAAGCGTGAGGGCGGCGCGCCGAGCCCGAACCGCGATCAGTTCGGACCGTTCTCCTTCGGAATAACCGTCATCCGAAAGACGCTCATTGAGATATCCCAGGAAATCACGGTAGAGGAAATTTCCGTCCGGAGTGGAAAACTCGATACGCAATGGGGCTGTGGCCACCGCCCGATATCCAGTCTCCAAGCTGTCGAATGCTTCGAGAAAATGCACGGTCGTTTTCTCCGGCCCCGGAGGGCCCGAACAGCTGGCCAGGACGAGGAGGAGATTGAGCAGGACCAAACAGCGGACGGAGCGGGTCATGACCATCTCAGCAAAGCACGCGAACCGTTTTGAGAAAAGGAGATTGTGTCGGGCAAAAGGCGGGCAGCCGACTCAAACTCCCCTCAATTCCCTGCCTCCCCAAAATTCCAGGCGCGCTTTCCTCCGGCTCCGTTGGTGAACTCGATCGATTCGATCTCGACGGCGGTCTCGTCGGTGGCGGGCAGGTAGATCCGCACGAGGCGCGGCTGGCCTTCGACCGGCACATCGAGCGCGATGTTCTCCCAATCGCCGCCACCTGACAGGGTATAATCGACGACCTGACCCTGTTGAGGAAACTCCTCCTGGGCGCCGGTCATCCAACGCACCTGCGCCTTCCCGGCCGGCCCGCGGAGTCGCATCGTGAGTTTCAGCGGTCCCGACAGGGTGCGGAGCTGGGCGGTGCCGAGAAAGGGAGTCCGACCGTCCTTTTCCACCCGCAGAACGCCGTCCACGATGGTGGCCCGGGAGAATTTCGGCACCAGTCCCGCGTCGACCGCCCGGGCCGCCTTCGCCGCGGCGGGCTGGTAGGCGGGATTCGGTTTCGGCGCGAGGGCGCCGGTGTCGGCGATGAATTGCTCGATGAGTTCTTCCAGTTCGGCGACCTTTTCCGGGTGCTCGGCAGCGAGATTCTTCGTTTCGCCGATGTCCTTCGATAGATCGTAGAGTTCGCGGATCTCGGGATAGTCGCGGTGCGGTTCCCAACGATAGATCAGCTTCCATTCACCCGCGCGAACCGAGGCGGCGGGGATCAGGTGGGGAAACCAGGTGAAGAGGGCTTCGCGTTCGAGTTTCCCCTCCTGCTCGAGGACGGGCAGGAAGGACAGGCCGTCGATGACATGACCCTGTGGTTTCTCGATCCCGAGCGCGTCGAGGATCGTCGGGTAGAGATCGATGGGCCCGACCACCGTGTCGCTGACGCTTCCCTCCTCGATGTGTCCCGGCCAGCGCACCATCAGGGGCACGCGTTGCCCGCCCTCGTAGATGCGGCCCTTGCCCTCGCGGAGCGGCGCGTTGTTGGTGGGCGCCTCGGGACCGGCCCATTTCTTCCAGTCCTCGACGAAGTCGTATTTCGGGTGACCCGGCTTGATGTTCGTCATCTTCGGATCCTCCGGCGTGTTGCTGTGGGTGTTCCCGCCGTTGTCGGAGTAGAAGATGAAGAGCGTGTTCTCCGTCAGGCCGAGTTCATCGAGCTTGTCGAGCACGCGGCCGAGACTCTCATCGACGCTCTTCAGCATCGAGGCCATGATGGGGTTGCGCTGCTCGCCGCGGGGATCGGTCTTCTTCGCGAACTCGGCGGTGTATTCCTCCTTGTGCCCCCAGGGACCGTGCACGCCGTACTGCCAGAGATTCAGGAAAAAGGGCTCGTCCCGGTGGGCTTCGAGGAACCGGATGGCCTCGTCGGTGAGCCGGTCCGTGATGTACTCGCCCTCGGGCCCGTCGGTGATGTTGCCGACTCGCTGCTGGGTGGTGGGGCGCCCGTCGGGATGGACTCCGTAGGGCGAAAAATAACTCGGCGGTCCCGGATCGGGGGCGCACTGCCAGGTCGTCTCGAACCCGTGGTGATCGGGGCGGTATTCGGCGGTCAGGCCGAGGTGCCATTTGCCGAAATGCCCGGTGCGGTAGCCGGCATCGCGCAGAACCTCGGCCAGGGTGACGATGCCGGGATCGAGGTAGTTCTTGCTGCTGGCGTAGAGAAACCGGCTCGCCGGGGACGCCTTTTCCGGATAGGGCGATGCCCCCTTCTCGGCCGGCGGCTGGTGACCGCTGGCGCTGGTGACGCCATGTCGCGACGAATACTGGCCGCTCAGGATCGAGGCCCGGGTCGGTGAGCAGAGCGGCACCGCGTAGGCGTCGGTGAAACGCATTGAGAGCTTCGCCAGGCGCTCCATGTTCGGCGTCTCGTAGTATTCCGAGCCGTAGACGGTGGAGTCCATCCAGCCCATGTCATCGACGAGGAAGAGGACGACATTGGGTTTAACCGGGTCGGCGGCGATTGCCGTAGACGCGAGGATCGCCAGGGAAGTGGCGAGCAGGAAAGAGCGGAGGTTCATGAGATTGAATCGTTCGGATTCGAAGCAACGGCAACTGCTACCCTTCGGTCGGTCCGGGAGATCCCCGTGGGGAAAATCGGATCGCGGGGAACTGCACCTTCGTAGGCCAGCGACTCCCGTCGCGGCTGTCCGAGAGTATTGGCCATTCTGATGATGCCGCGACAGGAGTCGCTGGCCTACGGCGTTTCAAGGCGTTCCAGGGTGCTGAAATCGGTCACCGCGTTCCAGGTGGCGTAGCCGACGTGGCTAATTTTCTTCAGTTCGGCGGGCAGTGGACGGATCACTTTCTTGCCTCCTGTTTTCAAGACGACCTCGTGTTTCCGAAGATCGACGGACACCTCCACATCGAAGACACCATCGACTTCGTCTCCCACGACGACACTCTTCACGGCCTTGCCGGGAGGCGAACCGGCGAAGATCACCGCCTTGCCCTGCACGAACTGGATGCCGGCTTTCATCAATCCCGCTTCCCCGGGACCGTCGCCGAAGACGAGGAAACCGTTCCGGTAGTAGGCGGGCTGCCCGAACTCGGCCGGACCCTGCATCCGGAACCGCCAGCGTACCCGGTCGGTCACCGGCTGATCCAGTTCCCTCAGGGCGACGGCGACGGCGTCCTGGTCGGCGCCGATTCGGGAGCCCAGCTTCGATTCGACCACTTTCCCTCCGGCCACCACCGCGAACTCGCCGGAGAGATCCCTTCCCTTCAGAGGTTTCCGATCCGTGGTTCGCTGGCCGTCACGCTTCCCGCCGCCGCCAACCCTTTGCCCGACCTTTTCCCGCCACTCCTTGCCATAGGCTTCGTCGCTCTCTTCGAGATTCTCGGGAAGGATCTCCACCGGTTCGCCCAGTTTCGATTCCAGTTCGGTGCCCGCCGCGCCGAAACGCCGGACGCTGCCGTCCTTCAGCGCCATGAAGAGGCTGCCATTCGCCACGACGAGACCGTCGAAGACGGGGATGGAATCGATGGCGTAGTTCGCGACCAGTTCGCCCGTCTCCGTGTTCGCCGCGCCGAGGCGTCCGCCGCGTTTCCCCTCGAAGGAATCCATCGAGCGAACGGCATCGCCGTAGGGACCGGCCGCGTAGAGAAGCTTCCCGGCCCGGGCCATGGCCCGGACGTGGAAGGAGATCTCGTCCTGCCAGCGGATCGGCGTGGTCCGGAACTGTTCCCAGTCGATGCCCAGGTCACCGCTGCGCCGCCGTTCCTGGTTGGCGATGGAATAATCGGGCGCCTCGCCCGCCCGCTTGTCGGAGGCGTAAAGGATGTACTTTTCCCCGCGGCCGAACTGGGCCGAATTCATCCCGGCGTAGAAGGAACGGCCGAAGGCATAAACGTTGTCGTCGTCGAAGACTAGGAGACGCCCCGCCGGAAGCTCGTTCCCTTTCTGCCACCAGCCGCCGTAGCCGCCCTTGGTATCGTCCCCGTAGACCCAGTAGGTCCGGTGCCACCAGTTGTCGTCGAGGAAGCCGGTCGGCGAAAAGGCGTGCGGTGCCGGTTCGCCGGGCGAGAGCGTCTCCTGGTCGAAACCCAGGTGACGCATGTAGACCTGCTTGCCGTCACCGGAGAGGATGTCGGGCAGGGCGCCCTCCATGTCGAAGGAACTCGTCACCGGCGGCTGCTTTCCTTCGCTGTCGTAATCGTAGACGGTGTGGCTGCCAAGGATCCTCCCGGTCTCCTGGTCGATCTTCACTAGCGTGATCCCGCCGTCGAGAAAGGAGGACCGGCCCGCCGCCGCGTGGACGGCGCCATTCTGCACGAGGACGCTCCCGTTGACCGGCCAGGCCGACTCGACCCGGCCGTAGGCGATGACGTTGCGCTCTCCCGGGGCCGCCCGGGTGCGCCAGGCGAGGGCTCCGTCTTCCGCCCGCAGACCATAGACGCAGCCATCGGCGCTGCCGAAATAAACGTAACCACGATCATAGGTCGGGGGCGAATCGATCATGCCGCCGGCGGTGAATTCCCAGGCGATCTCGCCGGTCTCGGCGTCGAGCCCCAGCACCGTGTTCCGCTCTTTCTGCGAGACGAACAACTTTCCACCCGCCACCGTGATACTGGTGAGTTCGCCGCCGATTGCCGTGCTCCAGCTCTGCTTCAATTCCGGTTTCACCTCGGTCGCGGTGCCGCCGGTCCGCTCGACGTCGTGCCGGTAGGTCGGCCAGTCACCGGGGGCGTTTTCCCCGATGCCTTCCGCCGGCCAGGCCGCGCCTTTCTGGTGCGGACTCTGCTCCGGATCCGGAGGCAGCGATGGGGCCGTCGGTCCGGGGGTCATCGCGGTGAAGCCGTTGAGCTTGCCCTTGATGTAGCAGGCGCACGCATGCGGCGTGGAGTAGAGCATTCCGTTGGCCGGGAGAATCCCGTAGAGGCAGGCCCCGCGAATCCAGTGATGCTCGTCGTAGCTCTGGGTGGAGGGGTTCACATACTCGACACCCGAGCGCGACAGGAGCACGAAGTCGCCACTGGCCTTGGCCTTGTAGCAGCGGTGGTGGCCGATCCCCTTGAAGGGAGGCAGGTCGAACTGGGTCGTCACCTCGCCCGTCAGTGGATTGCGCCCGATGAAGGTGCCGGGCGCCCTGGCCGAGGTGATGTTCATCGACCAGACCTGGTCCTGCATCAGCATTACCGTGACCGGACTGCGGTAGTCGTCGGTGGGCCAGGGCGCCTTCCAGAGCGTCTTCCCGTCGGCCAGGGAAACGACCGTCATCTGCTTGGTCCGGGCATAGAAGACCGCCTCCTCGCCAATCACCAGGGTCGGCGACTCCTCGGCGATCATGGTCAGCGGTTCGGGAATGGGATCCGATTTCCACCGTTCCTCGCCCGACTCCAGGTCGAGGCAGACGATCTGCTGGCCGTCGTGGTAGATCACCTTGTCGTCCTTCGCTCCCAGTGAGAGCGGCGCCACCTTGGGTCCGATCCGCTCCCAGAGGCGTTTCCCGCTCTCCGCATCGTAGGCAACGACCCGTTTCGCCTTGTCATGATCCAGGACCACCCGTTCGCGGTCATAGGAGAAATGGCGCCGCCGCCGCCGTTCCTCCTCGATCTCCGCCTGGTTCGAAGGATCGGGATTGGCCACCACGAGGACGACATCCCGGTGCACCACGATTTCCTCCGCAGCGGCGCTGCCCTCGAAGACCCGCAGCTCCTCGCCGGTGGCGGCATCGAACTGGATCAGCGGCCCGTTGATGTCGAGCGGCGCGTAGACCCGGTCGCCCACGGCCACCAGCTTGCGCGGCATCTGGGCGGGGCCGCTCTTCCAGGGCCAGAAGCGCGTCAGCCACTGCGTGATCGGTTTCTTCCAGAGGATGACGCCGTTGTAGGCGTCGCGCGCCACCAGTTGCCAGTCGGCGGGCAACTGGAT
>JAUIGT010000288.1 GCA_030432615.1 Verrucomicrobiia bacterium | reverse complement strand
AGCGGAATATCGACCTCAAGGACATCGCCAAGCGCGAAACCCTGCCGCAGTCCATCATGCCCGAGGGACTGCTGACCACCCTGAAGCCGGAGGAAGTCCGCGACTTGATCGCCTACCTTCAGAAGTAATCGACTCGCAGATCGGCTTTCCAAAGTCGCTCTGGTGCCTCAGCAATCAAACTGGAACAGATTTCCGAGGTTTTCTTCTTTTGGTCAGCATTTCCCTCTCTTGTCATCCCGAGCGAAGCCGAGGGATCTCTCGGACGTCAAGAAAGCCTCCGTCGAATCGAAACCCGCCCCTCTCTGCCAACCGATTCCGTCACGGGGACGCAATTCCGGTTTCGGGAGATCCCTCGGCTCGTTCCTCGCTCGGGATGACAAGAGAGAACGGAGGACAAAGATGGTTTCCGTTCCGGTTCCCCTGCGTTAGGAACGAACCGCCCGATCCAGCAGATTTCTCGTGATCCGCTGCACGCGCTCGTCCGGCCCGTGCGGCCTTGACCAATGCGACCACGGCAGCATGTGGCCGGGCGGTGAACCCAGGCCCTGGCACCAGAAGATCGTGGAGGCGTTGAACACGAAATTGTCCTTCGGGCCGGGATAGATGGTCGCCGCCCATTGCTGCGGATTCACCCCGCCCTGCAGGGCCGTGCCTCCTGCGACCACTTCCAGTCCCTCGATATCCTGCGGCGGATCGCCGTGATACTCCCAGCCGATGAGCCCGGGAATGGCATCGCCTTTCTTCATGCCGGTGCCCTCGAAGATCCAGTGGTCCGGTTTCTCACAGGTCCAGTCGCCGCCACCGTTGACGGGATCGACGTTGCGCGCCCCCATCAGGTAGCCCTCGTCCGGTCCCCGGTGCGGAAAGGGTCCCTCGTCCCGCTCGCGGGCCGTGGCGTACTTGTAATCCCCTCCATAGGGACCGCCGCGGAACATGATGCGGTTTTCCTTTCCGTCGCTACTCGGGGAAAGCGGCGTCACCCAGCAGACGGAATTTCCGGAGAAGAACATCAGGTTGGTCCCGGTGTCGCGCAGCTTCACCGCGTTCTCATACTGACGGATGTCCCAGTATTCGTCGTGCCCGTTGCTGAGAAAGGCCTTGAACCGTCCCGGACGCGCGTAGTTCGGGTCGGTCATGTCCGCGTTCGAGCAGTAGGTCACGTCGTAGCCCTGCTCCTCCAGCCAGTAGGCGAAAGGGAACTCGAAGCAGAGCCACTCCCCCGAGCCGATGGAGTTCGGGTTCTCGTAGATCTGGGCGTACTTGGCATAGGGCCGGTCGAAGCTGACGTCCGCCCACGGTCCCTGGTTTCCCTTCGGATGGGTGTAGACCGAGAAATTGTTCGGCCAGCGGTTGTAGGCCTGCCAGGTGTTGTCCGAGCATTGCAGGCAGATGTCGGCGGGCCGGTCGTCCTTGACGATGAAAACCACGAAACTCTGCCAGTAGCCGTGCCCCGTCTGGTCGGGAGTGGTCAGGCGGCCGAGATAGACCCCGCTGGGCCAGTCCCCGGGAATGGTGAAGGAGACGGACGGCTCCCAGCGGCATTCGTGCAGGTGCCGCTCGCCCCGGGTCGATTCCGGGGTCGGTTGCGGTTTGGCCGGCAGTGGTCCCACCGTCTTCATCAGCCGCGCGCCTCGTCCGCCATAATAGCCGGTTCGGAAAATCTCCAGGGTGAATTCCCCTTCCTTTCGCGTGCTCACGAAGATGTCGAGCGGTTCCCCGGCCGCCACCGATTGCCGCGAGCAGTAGCCCTCGATGTCCGAGGCGCGAAAACCCGCCCGCTGATCCAGTCGCACCCGCGTCAGCTGCCAGTCGGTGGCACCCGGTTTCGCGTTCTCCTCGCGGATCAGGTTGGGATTTGCGGCGGCGGCGACGGCCTCCTGCGGCTTCGTTCCCACCGCGGCCAGGAGCGGAATTCCCATCGATGATTTCAGGAAACGGCGGCGATCTGCGTTCATGGTCCGAGCCTACCAGAGCCGCGCGTCGCCCGGGAAGGAGGATCCGGGAAACCGAAGTCCCGCGTTCGCGCAGAGATTCCGGTTGTTTCCCCCCTCGTTTCCGGCGAAATTCCGACCATCCCGGCGTCATGCCGTGGTTTCTCCATTTTTCTCGATGGTCTCTGGACTTTCCGTTGGCGGAAATCCCGATGTTGTTCCTCCGCTGACGACGAACGCTCTGATCTACCGGGTCTGATTGAGAACGCCGACCAGGCGATCGGACGGCTCTTCCGGCTTTTCTCCGATTCCAGGCTCACACCCCGGGCAAACAACACAACACACAGATAGACAACCCAACCAGGCACCCATCTCTCGGGCCCACACTCTTACTGATTTGACTATGAAAACCACGACCCCCACCCTCGCCGTTCTGGCGGCCGCTGTCGGGATCGCCGCGCTGCCGGCGTTTTCCCCGGCCCAGGACACTCCCGGACCTCGTCCCCTGCCCACTCCCGAAGAGGCGGCGGCGGGCGAGAGCAACAAGACGCTCCTGACCATCGACGGCACCCCCATCACCGAGAACGACGTCCGCGAACGTTTCATGCAGCGTTTCGCCCGCCAGTTCCAGCAGATGCCGCCCGAGCAGCAGGCCATGCTGCAACCGCAGATCGAGCAGATGATCATGAGCGAGCTGATCTCGAAGACGCTCCTGCTCAACGCCGCCAACAAGGAAGGCTACAAGGCCACCGACGCGGAGATCGACAAGAACCTCGATGAGCTCAAGGCCCAGCTGCCCGAAGGCGCCACCCTCGAGCAGTTCGCCGCCTCCGCCGGTCTCAGCATCGACGAGATCCGCGCCCAGATGACCGAGGACATGAAGATCCGCCAGCTCATCGAGAAGGTCACCGGCGAAGTCGCCAAGCCCGACGACGCCGAGATCAAGAAGTACTACGACGAGCATCCCGACGAGTTCAAGCAGGACGAGAGCATCCAGGCCTCCCACATCCTCGTCTCCACCCAGGGCATCACCGACGAGGCCGAGATCGCCAAGAAGAAGGAACAGGCCGAATCGCTCCGCGCCCAGGCCGTGGAGAAGAAGGGCGAAAACTTCGCCGAACTCGCCACCGAACACTCCGACTGCCCCAGCAAGGCCCAGGGCGGTGACCTCGGCACCTTCAGCAAGGGCCAGATGGTGCCCGAATTCGAGAAGGCCGCCTTCAGCCAGGAGGTCGGCGCCGTCGGCGACCTCGTCCAGACTCAGTTCGGCTACCACATCATCAAGGTGACCGACAAGAAGGAAGCCAAGACCCTCGCCTTCGCCGACGTGAAGGACGAACTCAGCGAAGGCATGTTCGAAGAGCGCAAGTCCGAGAAGATGCAGGGCTACATCGAGGGTCTCCGCGAGAAAGCCAAGATCGAGCAGCCCGGCGCCCCCGCCGCCGCTCCGGCCGAAGGCGCGGCTCCCGCTCCGGCCGAGCCGAAGGCCGAGTGATCCGGATTCGGAACGATTCTCACCCAGAACAACTTTCCCAAGCGCGTCCGGGCTCCCCGGACGCGCTTTTTCTTTTGGGGATCAAGGGAAATCGAAGGGATCCCTTCGATTCACCTCATCGATCAATTCTCCACGGATTCGCCAGAGTCGATCAGTGTCTCGGGATCGCCGAATCCCTCATCGATCGGCAGGACGGGATGACCGTTCATGTTGGTCTGGATCACCTTGAACTGGTCGAGGAGGAACAGCGGCTTGACGGCCTCCCGGGCCATGCTGTCGAGACGCTCCTTCATCGCGGCCACCTTCTCGGGATGCCGGGCGGCAAGATTGTTTTCCTCGGAAGGATCTTCGGCGAGATGATAGAGATCGACACTGGACGGCAGCAGGGAGCGCCAGATCAACTTCCAGTCTCCCTGGCGGACCGCGCCTCGGAACGGCTCGACATTGTAGACGATCTCCTCTCGCGGCGAGGCCGCGCCGGTGGAGATGGTGTCCCAAACATCCAGGCCATCGAGCGGCTTGCAACCAGCGGTCGATGCGCCGGCCAGCGCGGCGAAGGTGGTGAAGAGATCGACCCCGTGAACGAGCCCGCCGACCTCGCCCGGCTCGATCTTTCCAGGCCAGTTGGCGAAGGCACAGACCCGGGTTCCCCCCTCGAACAGCGAGGCCTTGCCGTCCCGATAGAGGCCATTGTCACAGGGAATCTTCACCTTGGACATGTCCGCCATCACACCGGCGAACATCGCATTCTTGGTGCCGCCATTGTCGCTGTGGAAAACGATCAGCGTGTTCTCCCGAATCCCTTTTTTCTCCAGTGCGGCCACGACCCGACCGATCTCGTCATCAAGGCAGGTGATCATGCCGGCATAGATGCGGCGGGTCGGCTCCTCGATCTCCGGGTAGCGATCGATGTACTCCTGGGGCGCCTGGTAGGGCGTGTGGGGGGCATTGAAGGCGAGGTAGAGATAGAGCGGGGTTTCCGGATCGTGAGCCTCGATCAGCCGCGCCGCATCCTGACCGAGAAGCTGGGTGGTGTAGCCTTCTTCGTGGACCGGCTGGTTGTCGCGATACCAGTCGAGAACGCCTTTCTCATCATGGGTGAAGTAATCGAGCTCCCCGATCATGGCGCCGTAGTGATAGTCGAATCCCCGCTGACGCGGCCACCATTTGCGATCGGCGTGGCCGAGATGCCACTTTCCGACCAGCGCGGTCCGGTAGCCCGCCTCCTTCAGCACCTCCGGGAGCAGCTTTTCCTCCGTATCGAGCCCGTAGGCCGAGACAGAAGGAATCACCGCCGTCTGCAGGCCGTATCGAAACGGATACCGTCCCGTCATCAGTGCCGCCCGCGTCTGGGTGCACATCGACTGCACGTAGAAATCCGTGAACTTCGCGCCCTCGGCGGCCAATTTGTCGAGGTTCGGCGTCCGGATGTCGGTTGCGCCGTTGAACCCCACGTCCTTCCACCCGAGGTCATCAGCCACGATGTGGAGAATGTGGGGTCTCAGGGTTTCGTTGGAGGAGGCGGGGACGAGCAGAAAAACGCCCGTGAACAACAGGGCGGCGGCAAGGGAGATCGATTTCATGAAGGCTCGGAACGGTTCAGTTTGACACCTACCACCCCGACCGGCTCTACTGCTATCCAATTTGCGCACTATTGGAGCCGTGCGTCCTCAGCCACAATCCCCTTCCTCGCCGCGCTGGTTCCGGCACCTGACGCACGATCTCAGTGATCCGGACCAATTCGGTGAAGCCGTGTCCGGCGCCGAACTGCGGGCGGATTTTCTCCGCCGCCCCGAAGGCGTCACCCGGGTCGAGCAGTTTCAATCCGCGGAATGGGCGCTCGACTTCTACGACGCCCAAGTCAACGCCCGCATCGTCGGCACCTCTCCCCCCGGCTGGGGTTCGATCGCCCTGATGCGGAACGAGGCGCCGTCGCGGTGGTATGGCCGGGGCGCGCGCCGGGGCCTGCTCGTGTTCACCCCGCCCGGCGAAGCCATCGATGGTTGCATCGTGCCCGGCTTCCTGGGGATCGCGGCTCACGTGCCACCCGCGATCTGGGAGCGCAGCCGGCAATTGGCTTCGGCGGAGGCGAATCCTCGCCGAAGCGATTTCGGCCGACTCGGGACGGTGCGACTGCTGCCCGGGGCTCGCTTCGACCACCTCGAGGCCCGCCTGCTGGCGCTTCGAAGCCAGCTGTTGGACAGCTCCCCGGCCGATGGTGAATCGCTGGCTCCCGTTACCGCCGGTCAGCTGGTTGCCGACTTGATTACCCTCGGGTGGGAATGCCAGGCTCCCGAGGAAGGGGCCGAATCCGCCCGCGATCGACAGGGCCCGCGAAACCGGGCCCGTCTCGCTCGACGAGCCGAGGAGTGGCTGCGCGACCACCTCCTCGAACGCGTGACCATTCCCGATGTATGCCTGGCCATGAGGGTAAGCCGACGGGAACTGGAGTACGCGTTTCGACAGACCTTCGACCAGAGCCCTCGCGATTTCCTCCAGGCACTCCGCCTCAACGCCATCCATCGCGCCCTCCTGCATCTGCCACCGCAGCGCGGTGTCGTGACGCGAGTGGCGCTGGAGCACGGGGTGACCCACCTGGGGCGCTTCGCGGGCCACTACCGGGAGCTTTTCGGGGAGCTGCCAGGAAACTCACTTAGCGATCGGAATCGGAGGCGTCGATCAGCTCGGTGATGGCGAGGATGCCGGCGAAAAAGTTGGATCGCGGTACCTCGGTGTCGGTCTCGCCGCGAATGTAGATCCGGGAAATGTCGCCATCGAGGTAGAGGGCGTAGTCGCAGTCCAGCTTGTCACGAAACAGGGCCGCGAAGCCCCAGAGATTGATGCGTCCGAAGCCGGGCGTGCGGTCGGAGGAAACCATGACGACCCGCCCTTTCGAATCGACCCCGATTCCGTTGCGGAGCAGGCGACTCGCCGAGTTTTCCTGGAACACGGGATGGATCTTCCCGGCCGCCACCGCCAGCGGTCCCGACTGGGTGGCGAGACGCGGTGACTCGTTGGCTTTCGCAAACCAATCGGTCGATCGCACCGCGGCGGTACCGTCCGGCCGGATGAAGAAGACGCCGTTGGGCAGCAGGTAGAAGTTCGGCGTCAGGTCGTTCGGACCGGTCTTGGGCGGCGGCCCCGAGGTGTTGAGCGGAACGATCGTCTTCCCCTCGGAAATGTGGAGACCGCTGGGCACGAAGCCGGGCTCGTAGATCCCCGCATTCATCGCCACCTTGAGACGTCGTCCCTTGGCCCGAAGATCCTTTTCCAACTGTTCGAAGGTCGGCGAACGATTCGGCCCCTGGCCGGGCAGGAACAACTCGAGCTTCTCGACCTTGGGATCGAATCGATAGACGAAGAAACGCGCGCCGCGAAATTCGACCGTCTCCGCCGAAGCCGTTTCCCAGGACAGGAATCCGAAGCCCAGCAAGAAGGTATGGAGGGCGAGAAGGCGAGGCAACAGGGTCATGTCCACGATCATACCCTCTTTACTCGACCGAGGTCGAGGGTCTTTCCGGAAAGGCACCGCCGCGCCCGACGACAGCTGCCCCGCCGGAACCCACTGCGGACCGGAAGCGACTTGCATCGTTGGGTGCAATGGCGACGACGGCCAATGTGGCGCCAACCAGATTTGCGAGGGGAATACCTGCGTTGAAGTCTGCATCTCGTCGGACGAATGCGGCGCCAACGAGGTCTGTTTTGACAACGAATGCGTCGCCGGCTGCGCGTCCCAAGACGACTGCGACACGGGCGTTTGCGACGCGGAGACCGGCGAGATTGGTGCGTGCCGCGAGTGCCTGGTCGACGACGATTGCCCCGTTCTCTTTGGGACCGCCGTCTGCGTGCAAGACCTCCAAGTGTGCCGAACTGCCTGCACCGACAACGGCTTTTGCCTCGGCGCCGTCTGCGACACCACCACCGACCTTTGCGTTGAGTGCCTTAGCGACGACGATTGCAACGGCGACAACGAATGCGACCTCGTGCAGCAAGCATGTGTTCCTCGCGACCTTCCTGCAGCGCCCTATTGTGGGCCGTGCGATGGCGACGATGACTGCACCGATGGCTTGTGCGTCAACCTTCCCGCGGGCAACTTTGGCCAAACCGAGCGGGTGTGCGGACAAAATTGCGGAACTCTTGGCGAGTGCCCGCAGGGAACATCCTGCCAGTTCGTCGAGGAAAACGGCGTGGTGGTGGCGCAGCAATGCGTTCCAGAATCCTCCGCCCAGGGTGTGACGAGCTGCACCGCTTACCGAAACACCGTCGACGGAACCGCGTGCTCGTTCACCCAAGCCTGCGGCCCGGAGGGCGCGCCATTCAACGGCGTCTGTGTTCTCGAGGGCGGAACGGGCGTTTGCACGATGGCATGCAACGTCTCCGACGACTGCCCCAGCGACTTCGCCTGCACCGGTTCACCGGTGATCGGAAGCCCGCCAGGTTCTGCTGGCGTGTGCGAACCGGTCGCCCCGTAAACCTGGGACAAGCGCGCAAC
>JAUIGT010000287.1 GCA_030432615.1 Verrucomicrobiia bacterium | reverse complement strand
AGCGAAATCTTTCGGTCGAGGTGACGGGAGGGGCGACAATCCTGTCGCCCGGCAGCCCGAGCATTCACCTCATGATAAAGGGCGACCGGATTGTTTCTCCTCTCTTTTCAGATCGCGTCGACCACGGAATTCAGCGTTTCACTCGGGCGCATGGCAGGATCGGCTTTGGCGTCGTCGGGCTGGTAGTAGCCGCCGATATCGACCGGGTTGCCCTGCACGGCGATCAGCTCGTCGTGGATGGCCTGCTCGTCGGATCCGAGCTTCTCCGCGAGGGGACCGAATTCGGCCTTGAGGTCCGCGTCCTCGTCCTGGGCGGCGAGGGCCTGGGCCCAATAGAGCGCGAGGTAGAAATGGCTGCCCCGGTTGTCGTTGCCCCCGAGCCGACGGGTGGGCGACTTGCCCTCCATGAGGAGCTTCTCGGTGGCCTCGTCGAGGGTCTTTCCGAGCAGCGTGGCCTTGGGAAGGTCGAAGGTCTCGCCGAGGTGCTCGAGGGATACCGCAAGCGCCAGGAACTCGCCGAGCGAATCCCAGCGCAGGTAGTTCTCCTTCACGAACTGCTGCACGTGCTTGGGGGCGGAACCGCCGGCGCCGGTCTCGAAGAGGCCGCCTCCATTCATGAGGGGAACGATGGAAAGCATCTTGGCGCTGGTGCCGAGTTCGAGGATGGGGAAGAGATCGGTGAGGTAGTCGCGCAGCACGTTGCCGGTCACGGAGATGGTGTCCTTGCCGTCCTTGAGACGTTCCAGGGTGAACTCGGTGGCTTCGGCCGGCGCCATGATGCGGATGTCGAGCCCGTCGGTGTCGTGATCGCCAAGGTACTGCTTCACCTTCTTGATCAATTCGGCGTCGTGGGCGCGGGCTTCATCGAGCCAGAAAACCGCCGGCGCCAGGGTGGCGCGCGCGCGATTGACGGCCAGTTTCACCCAGTCCTGGACGGGTGCGTCCTTGACCTGGCAGGCACGCCAGATGTCACCGGCATCGACCGCGTGCTCGATGAGGACGTCGCCGCTGTTCTTGTCGATGATGCGAATGGTGCCGTCGCCCGGGGCTTCGAAGGTCTTGTCGTGGGAACCGTATTCCTCGGCCTTCTGGGCCATCAGTCCGACGTTGGGCACGGTGCCCATGGTGGTCGGATCGAAGGCGCCGTGCTTCTTGCAGAACTCGATGGTGGCGTCGTAGACCGGGGCGTAGCTGCTGTCCGGAATGACGGCGAGGGTGTCCCGGGTGTCGCCCTTCGCGTCCCAGAGTTGGCCGCTGTTCCGGATCATGGCCGGCATGGAGGCGTCGATGATGATGTCGCTGGGCACGTGGAGATTGGTGATGCCGGCGTCGGAGTTGACCATGGCCAGGCCGGGACCGTTCTCGTAGCAGGCCCTGATGTCCGCCTCGATCTCGGCGCGCTTGTCATCCGGGAGTTCCTCGAGACGGGACACGAGGTCGCCGAAGCCGTTGTTGAAATCGACACCCATCTCTTCGAACAACGCGCCATGCTTGGTGACGAGATCCTTGAAGAAGACCTTCACCGCGTGGCCGAAGATGATGGGATCCGACACCTTCATCATGGTGGCCTTCAGGTGCAGGGAAAAGAGAACGCCTTCTTCCTTCGCGGCTTTCACCTGGTCGTCGAGAAACGCGACGAGCGATTTCCGGCTCATCTTGGTGCCGTCGATGATCTCGCCGGCCAGGAGCGGGGTCGATTCCTTGAGCACGGTGATCGCGCCGTCGGCGCCGACGAATTCGATGCGCACATCGGTCGGCTCGGTCACGGTCACCGATTTCTCGTTGGAGCGGAAATCGTCCGCCGTCATGTGGGCGACGCGGGTCTTGGAATCGGCCGACCAGGCACCCATCGAGTGCGGGTTCTGGCGGGCGTATTCCTTGACCGCCTTGGGTGCGCGCCGGTCGGAGTTGCCCTCGCGGAGAACGGGGTTAACCGCGCTTCCCTTCACCTTGTCGTAGCGGGCCTTGATGTCCTTTTCCTCGTCGGTCTTCGGCTCGTCCGGGTAGTTCGGCAGATCGTAGCCTTGCGCCTGCAGTTCCTTGATGGCGGCCTTCAACTGGGGGATGGAGGCGCTGATGTTGGGGAGCTTGATGATGTTCGCCTGCGGGGTCTTGGCCAGTTCGCCCAACTCCGCCAGGGCATCACCGATGCGTTGCTCGTCCTTCAGGTATTCGGGGAAAATGGCGATGATGCGTCCGGCCAGCGAGATGTCGCGGGTCTCGAAATTGATGCCCGAGGACCGGGTGAAGGCCTGGATGATCGGCAACAGGGAGCGGGTGGCGAGCGCCGGGGCCTCGTCGGTCTTGGTGTAGATGATGGTCGGTTGATCGGACATGGCGGAAAAGAGGGTGGGGATTCCTGTTCGAGATGGGGCAGTTAAGCCAAAGACCGCCCGAGGTCAAAAGCAAACCCGGGATGAGGGCCGGGATTCGAGGGGGGCTGTCTTGCCGCTTCGTGGAAGGCGGGGCGGAGGGGCGGGTGGCGGGTGCCACTGTTCGGAGACTCTCTCCTCTGCCTTGGTCGTGGCGTCGCAACGGGAAAAACGCTCGCCTGGGGACCGGGGAAGAGGGAAAGTGAGGTCCGGTCGCACGGCCTTTGTTCCTGCCTGCTTCGCCTTGGCCACGAAACTCCCATCGACGCCTATCCCCGTGGGGACCGCGAACATTTTCGGGTTCGCGGCCTTCAACGCGTTGTCTTTCCAGATGATCATCGGGAGCCCGATGATCCTTTACGCGAAGAGTCTCGACGCCAGCGCCACCGTGCTCGGTATCATCGCGGGAATGCTGCCGCTGATGGTGATCTTCCAGATTCCGGCCGCCCGGTTCGTCGATACGGTCGGCTACAAGAAGTTCGTGCTCTCCGGGTGGAGCATTCGCACCATCTTCGCGGGCCTGATGGTCCTGGTGCCTCTCGGCGCCGGATTCCTTCCCGCCTCCAGTCGCCTGGCGTTGATGCTCCTGCTGCTGTTCCTGTTCAACCTTTCCCGGGGCATCTCGAGTTGCGGCTGGCTGCCCTGGATCGCATCCATCATCCCGGCCTCGCGGCGGGGACATTACCTGACACGCGAGGCCACCATGGTGAACCTGGCGAGCATCGTCGCTTTCTGGCTGGCCGCGGGAATCCTCGGGGCCGAACCGGCGCCCTGGCAATTCTCGAGCCTTTTCCTGTTCAGCACCGTTTGCGCGGGAATCAGCTTGCTCTTCCTGCGCCGGATCCCCGAGGAGGACAGGGTGGAGACCCAGGAACGTCCCCCGCGTCCCAGGCTGCGGCAGATGCTCGAGCAGCGTCCATTCCGGCGACTGCTGTCGATGAACGTGGTCTGGGCGCTGGCCAACGGCGGAGCAATGACCTTCCTCGTGGCCTGGTTGAAGTCGGAACTCGACTGGCACGAACGTTCCATCCTGATGCTGACCTCTGCGACCTTTGTCGGGGCACTGGCCAACCAGTTTCTCTTTTCCCGCTACCTGGATCGTTTCGGGAGTCGTCCCCTGCTGATCACGGGGATGGTGATCTGGATCGGCCTGTTGGCTTCGTGGACATCGATCGCCGGCGGCATTCTCATCCCGTGGACGCCGCTGGTCGTCATCCTGATGCTGGTGTTCGGGATGGGAGGTTCGATGGTCAATCTCGCCAACCTTCGTCTCGCCATGCTGGCGGTTCCCGAGGTGGGAAGGAGTCACTACTTCGCGGTTTTCTCGGTGGTGAGCAGCGTCAGCCTGGGACTGGCCCCGGTGATGTGGGGAATTCTCGTCGATGCGTTCTCCGGGTTTTCCCGCCAAGTCGCCATCGGTTTCGAGTGGAATGCCTGGAGCTTGCTCTTCGCGTGGCTGACGCTGCTTTTCTGCCTGGCCTTTGCCTGCAGTCTCCGGCTGGAGGAGCCGAGGAGCGTGCGCTGGGATGTGCTCATGCGTTTTTTGCTTCGTCGTTCGAGGGTTCGCTACTGGCTGCGTCCCTGGTCCCGGGCGACGCCTCGTTCCTGATTCGAAGGCGCGATTTCGGCGAGCGAAAACCGGTCCGTTTGTGCACGGAAGCGGATTCGCAGGGCGTGCATCGTGCATGAACAACGGGGGGCGGAGGCCCGAAGGATTCGAGATGGTTCCTTAGTCTGCGGGAGCTGAAGGCGGGTGGACACCTGGTGGCACGGGGGGTGCAATCCTGATCGGCAATCGAATGTCTCCTTCTCTTTCCTTTCCCGCGGTTCCGCGCACCGGCATTCTTTGCCTCGCGCTGGCAACCTTGAACCCCTTTGGCCAAGTCAAATCGGTGAAAGGGGAGCCCTTGTCGGGCATCGAGGAAGAGTCGAGCACGGTCGCGAAGAATCGGGATATGCCGGGGGCACCGGTTCTCACGAACGAGGACGCGCGGGTGCATCACTTTGAAATTCCCGCTCCCCGAGGTCTCATCACCGATCGGGCAGGACGACCGCTCGCGGGAACGGCGGCGGCTTCCCGGTGTGCGATTCGCATCGCGAGCCTGGGCTCGGGAGAGGAGGAGCCGACTTTCGATGCCATTGCCGAAACGGTTGGCGCGCAACTGCGGTCGCTGGAAACGATTCTTCCCGAGTTGGAACTTCCCGACGAGTCGGTGCTGCGCGAACATTGGCAGTACCGGCGCACCCTTCCCCTGGTATTCGGGAACGTGCTCACGCCCTCCGAGGAACAGACGTTTCGGGAATGGAACGGGAAAGACCCGGGGCTCCAGTTGGAGACTGTCTACGTGCGAGAGTATCCGGCCGGGAAGGACACCGCCCACCTGGTCGGCTACGTCAGTCGGGTGCGGCCGGATCAACACGGTCCGATGCAGGAGGAGGAGCCGCGATGGCCCCCGGTCGCCGGCAAAGCGGGACTCGAGGTGGCGTTGGACGAAGCCCTGCGCGGAACCGATGGGCACTTGACCGAGATTCGCGATCCCCGAGGGCGGCTCGTCGAGCGCCAAGTCGTCGCGGGAGCGGTTCCCGGTGATACGGTCGTGACCACCATCGATCTCCCGATGCAGCAACTGGCTTGCCGCATCCTGCGGGAGAGTGGACGTCCCGGTGCCTTCGTCGTGGTTCGCGCCACCGATGGCGATCTCCTCGTTTCCGCTTCCCATCCCTCGTTCGATCCCGGGGAGTTGTCGTCCGGGGTATCGCCGGCCCGCTACCGGGAGATCGCCGAAGCCGATGACCGTCCCCTGTTCAACCGGGCCGTTTCCGGTGCCTATCCGCCGGGATCGATCTTCAAGCCGGTCGTGGCGCTGGCGGCGTTGGACCGCGGAGTCGTCAACGGACTCGCGACGCGGTTCCGGGGGCCTTCTTCCCTCAAGATCGCCGGACGAACGTTTCGGAATTGGAACGACGAAGACGAGGGACCTCTCGATGTGCGCTTCGCGTTGTTGCGTTCATGCAACACCTGGTTCTACCAGGCGGGCACCTACACCGGAGGGGATCCGATTCGATCCGCGGCGGAAGTCTTCGGGCTGGGGGCCGCGCCCGATCTGCCGATTCCCGGGGTCCAGGCCGGTCGGCTTCCTTCCTCGCGCATGCTCTCGGCCCGGCAGGCGGTGGCCAATTTTTCCATCGGCCAGGGCGACCTGCTGATCTCACCCGTCCAGGCCGCGCTGATGATGGCGGGAATCGCCAACGGTCGCTACCTGCCCGGGCTGAGGTTGGTTCGCCAGCGGCAGGATCCCTTCGAGCGGAGGGTGGCGGGCTACCAGGCTCCGCGGAAAAGCCGGATGCTCAATTTCCGGACCTACGACGTGAACCTGGTGAGAGCCGGCATGTGGGGCGTGGTGAATCACGCCCGGGGCACCGGGAAGGCCGCGGCTCTCGATTTTCCCTCCGTGTATGGAAAAACCGGAACGGCCCAGTGGTCGTCGGAAGGGGAGGAGCGGGCGCTCGCCTGGTTCGGCGGATTTCTCCCTCTCGAATCCGGAACGATCGCCTTCGCCGTCATGACCGAGGGGCGTCGGGACGAACGGCTGTTCGGGGGAAAGAACGCCGCCCCCATGGCGGGTAGTTTTCTCAGGGAACTGGTCGCGGATCCGGATCGGTTCGGCATCGTGCTGCCGGAGCGCCGAGCGGAATCGGGGATGGCCAACCGGACGACCTCGAGTTCTCCCGGGGCGATCTCGCGACGGTCCGAGTCGAGTCCTGCCCGCGCGCGCAACGTGCCGCGGCAGGGGGCGATGGCCCCGGAAGATCGCGGGACGCGACGGCTTTCCTCGGGAGAAGCGCGGAGAGAGCGGTTCGAGCGCCAGGGATTTCGTGGTGAGGGAACCAGGAAACAAACTCCGGCTCGCGAGTGGCCGAGACGCTACCAGGAAGATACTCCCGGGAACCTCGAGTCGGACGACGAGGAGGGGATCGTTCGACGCATCCTGAATGTGTTCGACTGATCCTGAATCCGCGCAGGCTACCGTAGCACGGCTGGCCTTCTCCGTTTTTCCTCCTCACACCATGGCTCAAGAACCCGAATCCCCGGAATATCACACCATCCCGCTGCCGACTTCGCGGCCCGGATACTCCCGTCCGACCAGCACCGCTCCCGCGCGTCGCCCGGAAGAATCGGACCCTGCGGAGGGTCGCGGCGAAGCGGCGCCGACAGGGCGTACCCTTCCCAAGCCCAAGCGTGGCCGTCGCCTGCTTGGCTGGATCGGCCGGCACCCCATCGCCGGCGGATTGTCGATCATATTGGTGATCGCTGGTCTCGTGCTCGGAGGAATCGGCCTCTCGGTGTTCGCGGATTACCATGAGAAGGCGAGGAATTACGATCTCGATGCCATTTCCCGCGTCGAGGTCGGAGCCAGGGCACTTGATCGACACGGGCACCCGATCGGCCGGATTTCCCTGCAGGACCGGCGGATCGTCCAGCTCGACCAGGTGCCGCCCTACCTGATCGAGGCGCTCGTTGCCACGGAGGACGCCCGCTTCTTCGACCACGGTGGCTACGATCTCCTCGGAATCGCCAGGGCCGCCTGGGCGAACCTTCGGGCGAGGCGCATCGTTCAGGGAGGCAGCACGATCACCCAGCAACTGGCTCGACATGCCTATTCTCTCGGGGGGAGGAATTTCGATCGCAAGCTGAGGGAGTTCTTCCTCGCCCAGCGAATCGAGGAAGCCTATTCGAAAAGGGAAATCCTGGAGCACTATCTCAACCGGATCTATTTCGGGCGTGGATTCTGGGGAGTGGGCGCCGCTGCTCGGGGTTACTTCGGGAAGGATGTGTCGGAGCTGACGCTTCCCGAGGCGGCCCTGCTCTGCGCCATCATCAAGAGCCCGAACCACCACTCGCCCTTCACCGATCCGAAAGCGGCCAGGACGGTTCGCAACCGGACCTTGGCGCGGATGGTCGAGCAGGGGTATCTCGAGAGGGAGCGGCTCGACGATCTGCGGGAGATGTCGCTGGGAACCGTGGCGAAGGAAGATCGCGGTCAACGTCCCAGCTACCTGTTGCACAAGGTGCGTGCGGAGGCCCTCGAGATTCTGGGGAGAACGGGCACGCTCGACGGCCTGGAGATTCGCACGACGGTGGACCTCGGCATCCAGGGACGCATGACCGATGCCCTGCGGCGAGGCTTGGAACGAATCGAAGATCGGGATGGATATGCGCACGAGACCCCGTCGGAGTTCCGGCGGCGCGCTCGGGACAATCCCGAAGCCCTTCCTGGCTACCTGCAGTGCGCGTCCGTGGTGCTGGAGAACCGGACCGGGCAGATCGTGGGAGCCGTTGGCGGGAGAGACTTTCGGGAAAGCCAGTTCAACCGGGTCTGGGACGGAAGCCGTCCTCCGGGCGCGGCCTTCTTTCCTTTCGTCTACGCGGCGGCGTTCGAGAAGGGGGTGACTCCGGCGACGGAGGTGGTCGATGCGCCCACCGACAATCGGCGGGTGATGATTGGCGGCACCGAAGGCGTGCTGGGCGAGTGGTCTGCCGAGGATTCCGATGTCTCCTATCTCGGTCAGTTGACCGCCGGCTACGGACTGGCGGCTTCGAAAAACGGC
>JAUIGT010000286.1 GCA_030432615.1 Verrucomicrobiia bacterium | reverse complement strand
CGGGAAACCGAGGCGCGCACGCTTTCGGCCATCGTCTACCTCAACCAGGGCTGGCGCCCGGAATACGGCGGAACCCTGCGTCTCTACACGGATCGGGAGCTGGGCGTGGATGGACCGTGGATCGATATCGTGCCCGAGTTCGGGAAACTGGTGATTTTCCTGTCCGCGGTGTTCTGGCACGAAGTGCTGCCGGCCAAGCGCGAGCGTCACTCGATCACCGGCTGGTTCCGGCGCCGGGTGGAGGAGATTCCTCCCCTGTGAGCGACCCGCTCAGGCCAGGATCTCGTGCACGACCCGACCGAAGACGTCGGTGAGACGGAAATCGCGCCCTGCGTAGCGGTAGGTGAGTTGCTCGTGATCCATCCCCAGGAGGTGCAGGATGGTGGCATGAAGGTCGTGCATGTGGACCTTGCCCTCGACCGCGGCAAAACCGAGATCGTCGGTGGAACCGTAGGCGAAGCCGGGCTTCACGCCTCCGCCGGCCAGCCAGGTGGTGAAGCCGCGCGGATTGTGATCACGTCCGTCCTTGCCCTGGGTGAAGGGCGTGCGGCCGAATTCGCCGCCCCACCAGACGAGGGTATCCTCGAGGAGGCCGCGCTGCTCCAGGTCGGCGAGGAGACCGGCGATGGGCCGATCGACTTCCAGCGCGAGGTCCTGGTGCTTGGGCATGTTGCTGTGCTGGTCCCAGACGGGTGTGGCCCCGTTGTCGCAGTGGGAAATCTGGATGTAGCGAACCCCGGCCTCGGCGAGTTGGCGGGCGGCGAGGCACTGGCGACCGAAGGCATCGGTCGGCTTCTGCCCGATGCCGTAGAGTTCGCGGGTGGCCGTCGTTTCCCGTTCGAGATCGACGATGCCGCCGGCGCGATTCTGCATGCGCCAGGCCAGCTCCATGGAACTGATGGCTCCTTCGAGATCGTGATCCCCGCCGGTCCCGGCCTGGGTGCGGTTGAGGGCCTGGAGAAAGTCGTACTGGCGCCGCTGCCGGTCGGGGGAGAGGCCGCCGGGGCCCTCGAGATTGCGAAAGCGGGGCTCGGCGTTGCGGTCTCCCGGCTGGCCGAGGATGGTGCCCTGGTGAATGGCCGGCAGGAAGGCGTTGCCGTAGTTGCGCGGGCCTCCCTTGTTGGCCGGCGGATTGATGGTGACGAAAGCCGGCAGGTTCTCGTTTTCCGAACCGAGCCCGTAGCTGATCCAGGCGCCGACCGATGGGCGCACGAGGTTGGTCGCGCCGGTGTGGAGGAACAGGGTCGCGGGACCGTGGGCCACTCCCTCGGTGTGCATGCCGTGCAGGAAGCAGAGCTTGTCCACGTGCCGGGCGGTCTCGGGAAACAGCGTGGAAACGTGCTGCCCGCATTCGCCGTGACGCTGGAAGTCCCAGAGCGGTTGCATCACCTTGTGCTCCTCGACCTTCCGGGTCCGCGGGTTGTTGAACTCGGCCTTCTTCTCGTGAAACCGATAGAGTTCCGGCTTGTGCTCGAAGGTATCGACGTGGCTCGGCCCGCCCTGCATGAAGACGAAGATGACCCGCTTGGCACGAGCCGCGTGCATGGTGGTGGCGGGTCGGAGCAGGCCGGAGCCGCGGGCGGAGCAGAGCATCCCCGAAAGGGCGAGCGAGCCGAACCCGCAGGCGGTCGATTGCAACAACTGGCGGCGACTGAGGCTGGAAGACGGAGAGATCATCGGCAGAGACGGAAACCGCGACGGTTCAGCGAACATATTGGAAATCGACACAGGCGAACAAGGTACGCATCAGCGCGGACCAGCCGGCGAGGGCGTCGGGTTCGCTTTCCAGGAAATCCCGCGTGAGGCGAAGTTCCGATTCGGTCGCGGCGCGCCCGAGGACGCGTCGATAGGCGAGGTCGATCCGTTCGGGCGGCGAGACTTCGCCGGTGTCGGCGAGCAGTCGTTTCGCGGCGAGGTTGGCCTGCTCGTGAACGAAGTCGGAGTTCATGAGGTAGAGCGACTGGGTGGGAATGGTGCTGGAGGCGCGCTTGCCGACGACGAAATTGGGATTGGCGAAATCGAAGGCGGCGAAGATCTCGTGCGGCTGATTGCGGAAGGAAGGCAGGTAGACGGAGCGTTTCCGGCTGGTGAACTCGTAGCCGAACTCGGACTTGAACCCCTTGGGTAGCGCGGGACCTCCACGGGCGGAATCCAGATTTCCGCCAAGGGCGAGCAGCGAGTCGCGCAAGGTTTCCGCGTCGATCTTGCGCCGGGGAAAGTGCCAGAGGAGCTGGTTCCCGGGATCCGCCTGCGCGCCGGCCGGGTCGGCCAGTGCGGGATCGCTGCTCATGGCCCAGGCCCGGCTGAGGACGATCTCGCGAATGAGGGCACGCGCGGACCAGTCCAACTCGATCAGCCGGGTGGCGAGGTGATCCAGAAGTTCGGGATGGCTGGGCAGGTCACCGGTCGTGCCCAGGTTGTCGACGCTGCGGACGATGCCTTCGCCGAAGAGGTGCATCCAGATGCGGTTGGCGAGAACGCGGGCGGTGAGGGGGTTGTCGGGACTGGCGATCCAGCGGGCGAGTTCCAGCCGTCCGCTGACCTTGTCGTCGATGGCCGGCGTCGGGGCATCCGCGGGCATCGCGACCTGGAGAAATCCGCGGGGAACGGTTTCCCCGAAATTGCGGACGAGGCCCCGGATGCGCACGGGGGTGTCGGCCGGTTCCGCTGAATCGGCAACGGCCATCACCGTGGGAAGCTGGGGACGGGACTTGTCGAGTTCACGGAGTCGGTTCTCGAGTTCCTTCAATTCCTCCCTCAGCTTCGCGGCCAGGAGGGCGTCTTCGTTGGCGGAGCCGGTGTCCGGTTCCTCCTCGTCCCTGTTCGCGATCTCCAGCAACTGCACCGCATCGACGATGACGAAACCGTCGGTTCCGGCGGTCCCTATCTCGATCCGGGTGGGCCCGACCGGAAGGCGAAAGCGCCCGAGGGAGTGGAAAAGGCCATCGACGCCCGGACTCTTGCTCTGGTCGATGGTGAAGCCGGAGCGGCCTTCCGAGTGGTGGACGGTTACCGGGACATTGGTGGCGCGATTGGAGCCGGTGCTCCAGGAAAGCCGCACCTCGTAGTGGCCGGGACGCGGCACCTGGAGCGTGTAGGTCGCGGATTTCTCGCCCTTGCCCGCGTTGAGGTCCTGATGATAGCCGGCCCCGACCCAGCGCCGGTTGCTGGACGATTCCTTCCATTCCCCGACCAACTCGGCCCGGGTCTCATCGACCACGATGCCTTCCAGGTCGGCCGGTTCCGGATTGCCGTCGGGACGCTCGCCGGCGTTGACGTCCAACCGTCGGATCTCCCGGCGCATGGCGTCGATCTCCTTTTTCAGCGGAGCCGCCTCGCGCTCGTAGGCGGCGATGGCCTCGGCCTGCTCCGGCGTGGGGTTGACCGGTTGGGTGTACCATTGGGAGACATTGGCGTGCCGGACCGAGCTGGTGCTGGTGAAGATGCCGGCGAGGGCGTAGTAGTCGCGGGTGGGGATGGGGTCGAACTTGTGGTCGTGGCAGCGGGCGCAGCCGATGGTCATGCCGAGAAAGGAGCGACCGATGCTGTCGACCTGCTCATCCACGATCTCCAGTTCGAGCAGTTCCTTGTCTTGGTTTTCGTAGTTGTGCGGCCCGAGCACGAGGTAGCCGGTGCCGACGACCTGGTCCATGCGCTGTTCCTCAGACTCCGCCGGCAGGAGGTCTCCGGCGATGTGCTCGCGAATCAACTGGTCGAGGGGTTTGTCCCGGCGGAAGGAATCGATGACGTAATCGCGAAACCGCCAGGCGTCCGGAAGCGCCATGGCGCGTCCCCCCCCGCTGGTGTCGGCATAGCGGGTGATGTCCAGCCAGTGACGGCCCCAGCGCTCGGCGAAGGCGTCGGAGGTCAGCAGCCGGTCGACCACGTTCGCGAAGGCGTCGGCGCTTTCGTCGGCGAGAAAAGCTTCCTGTTCCTCCACCGTGGGCGGAAGGCCGGTGAGAGCGAGGGTGATCCGTCGCAGCAGGGTGGGGCGATCGGTGTCGGGTGCCGGGGAAAGGCCCTCGGATTCCAGGCGGGCGAGGAGGAAGCGGTCGATGTCGCCGCGCGCCCAGTCGGCGGTCCCGGTCTGAGGCGGCGCGGGATCGGCGATGGGTTGGAATGACCAGAACTCGCGTCCGGCTTCCAGGTCGATCTCCTCGGTGGCCAGCTTGGCCGAGCCGGACCGCGGATCGGGGGCGCCGCGGCGGATCCATTCCTCGAACCGGTCCGCCACCGCGTCGGGAAGCTTTTCCTCCGGCGGCATTTCCAGGTCCGGGTCGTGATAGCGGACGGAGGTCAGGAGCAGGCTTGCCTCGGGATCGCCGGGAACCACGGCGGGGCCGCTGTCGCCGCCCATTTCCCAGCCCGACTTTCGGTCAAGCCAGAGTCCGCCCTTCCGCTTGTCGTGTTCCTCCGAATGGCACTCGTAGCAATGCTCGATGAGGGCGGGGCGGATGTGCGTTTCAAAGAGGGCGATGTCTTCGCTCGAAAATTCCGCGGCCGCGTCGGCGGCGGCGATGGAGAGTCCGGGAAGCGGGAAGAGGCCACCTGCACAGGCAGCGAACACCGTCCGATGGAGGATGCGGGGTGACATGGAGAGAGGCGGAGAGAGGGAAACAGCCGAGCTTCGGAAATCTAAACAGGAGGGGACTTGCGACGCCAGTCCGGGCGCTTCACGGTTTCGCGTGCCTCCCTGGCAGAGGACGAGCCGGAAAAATTCGTCCGTTTTCCATTGTAAGGTCCTGTGGTTCTTGGATAGGCTGCGAACTTCGTTGAGCCCCCGAACGATGTTCATTCTGCCCCGAGACAGCCGTCAGAGAGGCGCGGGTCGTTGCCGGAGAAAGGCTTACTCGCTGGTCGAGTTGCTGCTGGTGATCAGTGTGCTGGCGATCGCCATGGGGCTGGTGACCATGTCGATGGGAAGCCTGCGCTCGACGAGCCTGACGACGGCGACCCGCCAGTTCGCGGATTACGTGAACCTCTGCCGCAGCCAGGCCATCGCCCGGCACACGGCCATTCGGATCGGGATCGTGGAAGATTCGCAGAATCCGGACGATCGCTTTCGCCGCTACAGTGCCTGGGCGTGGGACAAGCGAACCCGCGAGTTCGTGCAGATCCACGAATGGAAGCGGCTGTCATTGGACCTGGTGTTCGCGCCCCGCCTGCCCGAAGCGGTGAAGGAGTCGAACTACGCGTTGCGGGACGCTTCCGCGGTGCGCGGCGACTACTGGCTGGGACGGGGAAAAACCCAGGTCGCGGAAAGTGGAGAGAGGGTCCGGTTCATCGAGTTCTCCCCGGCGGGGAGGGCGAGCATCGAGGACGGGGACCTGCGCAATCTCCTGATCGTGATGCGACCCGGAGACGCAGAGGCCACCACGATGCCGGTCAACTGGGCGCAGTTCAACATCGATACCCTGACCGGCCGCGTCCGGATCCATCGCCCATGAAGGTTCTTGTCTTTCCTGCCTCGAATTCGCGGTCGGATCGTGCCGGCTTTTCCCTGGTGGAAATCACCCTTGCCATGGGAATCGCGGCGGTCGCCATGGTTTCCATTCTCGGCATGCTTCCCCACGCCCTGAATTACAGTCGCGACGGGGCCGACCAGACGGCGATCGGGGCGGTGCTGGAGGATGTGCACGACCGTCTCAAGGGAATCGTGTTGCGCGTCGGCCAGGTGGAGGACGCACCCTTCTTCTACGACCAGCAGGGGCGTTTCTGGAACGAGGATCGCCAGGAGGGGGATGCGTTCGAGAACGCCCGATTTTTTCGGGTAGATGTCGCCATCGTCGAACCCGCTTCGCTGCCCGAAACCGATTACCCGGACTCGCTGCACGTGGCGGTCGTGAAGCTCTACTGGCCGTTGAACGAATCCGGGGAGCCCTTCGATGCGGAGCGGCCCAGAACCTCGGTAAGCTACCCGGTCACGACGCTCACCGGTCCCCAGTGGAGGGAGATCGATTCCGGATACGAACCCAAGCTGGAATACTGAACTTTTTCGGCGAGACCAGGATGAGAAACGAGCGACAACGCGATGAGATTCCCGGATCAAGCGTGCCGGGCCGGGCCGGATTCACCGTCATCGAGCTGCTCGTTTCCTTCACCGTGCTCTCGATCCTGATGATCCTGCTGCTCGGGGTGTTGACGCCGGTCTCCCGGTCCTGGTCGGAAGCGGAACGGCGGGTGGAGAGTCACCAGCGCGCCCGCGGGGCGCTCGAGTTGTTGGCGCGGGAACTGACGCCGGCGGTGGTCGATACCCGCATGCAGTTCGTGGTCATGCCCGGCCAGCAACTGGCCACGGCGGGCGCCATGGGGATCGCACCGAATTCTCCCTCGCTGGTGTGGATGGCCCCGCTGGGCGACGACGGAGAACTGCGCTGTGTCGGCTACTACCTCTATCGTGACCAGGCGCGCGGCTTCTATCGGTTGAAGCGCATCTTCATCCGTCCCCGCCTGGTGGACGATCCCGAGAAACGGAATCCCTACTTTCCCCGGCTGGTGAACCACGCCAATACCCGGGATCTTTCGATGCGGACGGACCCGGTGTCGGCGAAGTGGTTCCTGGAGCGCTGGGACGAGAAGGCTTTCGCCGAGGAGGATCTCGCCAACGATCGGGCGATCGTGTCGACGGTGGCCGACGGCGTGGTGGGATTCTGGGTCCAATGCCACGACCTGCTCGGCAATCCGGTTCCCTGGCTCTCGGAGGCGACCCGGCATCCCCGGAGTCCGTTGATCTACAATTCTTCGGCCTATTTCCAGATGGCGACGACCACGCCGTTCGACTCGGGGAAATCCACCCAGTACCTCGCGGAGACGCCGCAGGTGATGAAAGCGAACCGGGTGCCGGCCGAGATCGAGTTCAGCCTGGTGGTAGTCGATGAATCGGTGTCCCTGCGGGAATACGCGGTGCCGGTCATGGCGAACGTGTTGGACCGCGATGGGGCGCTCGACATGGAGGCGTCGGTGCGGGATTTTCTGGAGAGGCTCGAGGAGGAGGGAATCGATCGGTCCGAGGTGTTTACCACCCGGGTGAAGCTGGTGAACGGGACATGAGATTGAGAAGCACACGGCAGCGGCTTGTCCAAGTGCGGAGGGCAAGTCGAGAGCGAAGGGATCGGCGGGGCGCGGCCCTGATCCTGACCCTGATCGTGGTCTCGATGCTGACCATCCTGGTCATGGCCTACTTCGTCACCATGCGGGTGGAGATGCAGGCGGCTCACGCCTATGCCGACGCCCAGCGTGCCAAGATGGTGGCCCAGGGGGCGGTGGCTCACGGCATTTCCCTGCTGCGGGAGAATATCCCGGATCCCGCTCCGATCTCGGATTCCGCGGGAACGGCGCGGGCCCTGAACTGGGCGGTGAACCCGGGAAGACTCACGGTATTCGATGATCGAGGAAGGGTGGACCACATCGATCTGCACACCGGTGCCGCGGACATTTCGCCGGACGAGACGCGGGATCCCGACGTGCACTCCGCCGACCTCAACGAACCGCTGCCGGGGAAAGACTTCCCTTCGATCGCCATGGCGTTCGACGAGACCGGTGCTCCCGATCCCGCCGCCGACATTCCCCCGATGCGGGTGAAGTGGGTGCCCATGCTCGAGGATCCTTCCCAGCCGGCCTCGAAGGAAAATCCCATTACGGGTCGTTACGCGTTCTGGATGGATGACGAGAGCGCGAAGATCAATTTCAACGTCGCGCTGGGAAAACCGTCGCGCTTCGACCGCGATCCCCAGCATTTCTGGGAACAGTACGATCTCGGGCTGATGACGCCGCTCTTCACTCAGGGAAGGGGGGACGTGGAATACAACAGCGGAAGCAAGGACCGGGAGTGGGCGCTGGGCAAGTTGCGCTCGATCAACCTGGACGTCTTGATGGAGAACCCGCGCCAACTGGATCGCGACGGCTTGCTCGGTCACGCCTGGCTGCGGGGATTCAGCCGCTACCCGGAGGCGATCCTGGACTTCGTGAATCTCGAGAAAAAGGAACGCCTGGACTGGTATCACGGTAACAAGTTCAACCTCACCTTCTACAGCCGGGCTCCCGAGTTCAACGCCTTCGGCCGG
>JAUIGT010000285.1 GCA_030432615.1 Verrucomicrobiia bacterium | reverse complement strand
ACCAAGAACCTGCGGAACTCGGACTTTTCCTTCACCATGGCGATGGACACCCCCCAGGTCCGCAGCACCGGTTTCCACGGGGGGCTCAACCTGATCCGCACCTTTCCCAATACCAGGAGCACCGGGTTCAACGATGACCAGGTCTACCTGGTGGAAACCCTGGTCGATTTCAACGCCAACACCTGGGAAACCAAGATCGACGGCCAATCCATCGGCACCAGCCCCATCGATGCCTCGGGGATCGAATCGATCCGCTTCACCATGTCCCCGTGGACCGGTGCGGCGACCAGCGACGCGCTCGACACCAAGGTCTTCATCGATGACCTCTACATCGCCGCCGCCGATGATGGCAACGGTGGCGGTGGTGGTGGCACTGGCGGCGGCGGCACAGGCGGAAATGAACCGTTCCAATTCCTCTACGTATCGTCTTTCGAATCCCCCGCCGATATTCCCGCGGTGACACAGGGAAATCCGGAACCAAGCGACACCTTGGTGAACAGCGGCAGGAGCCTGGAGTTCGAGGGTCGCCTCTCCTACGAGCAGATCCGCATCCCCATCGACACCACCAGTTCCACCCTCTACATCCGCTTCCACGCCAAGGCCCAGAACCTGAGGAACTCGGACTATGCGTTCACCATGCTGATGGACACTCCCCAAGTCCGCAACACCAGCTTCCACGGTGGGCTCAATTCCATCCGAACATTCCCCGGAGGCAAGTCCATCCCATTCGAAGATGATCGAACCTACCTCGTGGAAACGCTCGTCGATTTCAATTCCAACACCTGGGAGACCAGGGTCGATGGACAATCGATCGGGACCAGTGCGATCAACGCGAGCGGGATTGATTCCGTTCGTTTCAGCATGGCTCCATGGACCGGAGCCGCTTCGAGCGACGCCCTGAACACCAAGGTTTTCCTCGATGACCTGGTTATCGCCACCTCGGGAGAATTCGGACCATCAGCGATCGAATTCTCGGGCCCCCTCATCACTCCCGCCTTCACCCGTGGAGAATCAGCCATGGGATCGATTGCTGTGCCGATTTCCGTGACTCAAGGGGGGGAACTTGAGCTTGCTCTTTCCGGTGGTGGTTTTTCCTCCGGCGTCCGCGTGGTGGTAACCCCCGCTGACGACTCGGTTTCCCTGCCAATTTTCTACGATGGCACCGGCCTTGCCATCGACCGGACTGTTGTCGTCACCTCACCTTCGGCGGGCTCTTCCCGGCAAGGAGTCGTCCAGATCAGTGATCCGGGCGTCGGTTCCGGTGTGGCCTTGCCGCAGCAGGGGCAATCCGGTGAGGAAGAGGGATCGGAAAATGAACAAGCGGATGAAACCGAACCGGTCCGCGAAAGTGCATCAAGCTACTACGGCCTGGCCACCCGTGCCTCGGGAACCATTGTCGAGGGTGGGATCTCCGCCGTGGTGAACCTCAACAGTCGGACTTCCAGTGGAACGGCGACGATCGTTCTCACCTACGAAGGCATCACCTACCGAATGCGGGGAGCGATGGGAGCACAGGGTGACCTGACGGCCAGCTTTACCAAGCGGGACGGCCAATCGACCGGGATGATCGTCTCCCTTCAACTCATGGAGACTGTGGCGGGTGATTTTGTGCTCGAAGGCGAAGTCGCCGGTGACGGCCGAACCACGCAGCTGAATCTCTACCAGCATACTTATCATCGACTGAACAACCCCTTCGAAGGCGCCGGGAATTTTTCGATGGTGCTGCCGGCCGACAAGTCCGGAGACCCGGACCTGGTGCCCGGCGGGGACGGAGTCGCTAGCGCCGTCGTGACCAGTTCGGGCCGATTCAGAGCCTCGGGCTTTCTCGGTGATGGCACCCGGTTCTCCCTGTCCGGAATGGTAAGCCCACAGGGAAGCGTGGCCCTCTTCACGCCACTCTACCGGGGGCTCAATGCGGGCCACCTCGGCGGCAATCTGGAGTTTGCCGCCGTGGCCAATATCAGTTCGGCTCATGGCACACTTCAGTGGAAAAAGGCTTCCACCGACCGAGATGAAACCTACCAGGATGGCTTCGACCTCCGGCAATCCGCCCTGCTTTCCGCCTATACGCCTCCCGACTGGAGGAGCGGGGAACTGATTCTCAGTGAAATGAGGGAGGGAGAGGCAAATGCCCAACTCTTCCTGGGCGCAGGACCGGAACAGCCAGAGCGGCTTCGCTCCCTGGACTGGTCCGCGCGAAACCAGGTCTCGTTGACTACTCCCGGCAGCGAACTGCTGTCACTCCGAGTTTCCACGAGAAGTGGTTTCGTATTCGGAAGACTGTTCGACCGAGAAAACGGGATTTTCACTCCCTTCCGTGGAATCGTTTTCCCCGAACAGGATGTCATCGTCGGTCACTATCTCGATGAACATCGCACCGGCTGCCTCGAGATCGCGGCAACCGGGGATCCCTCGCTCTACTTGGCGGATGCATCGGGCAATCCGATTTCGAACGGGCAAGACCTCTCCTTTCCGGAAACCGGATCGGACGGCGGATTCAGTGAAATGGTGATATACGCCTCCAACATGGGCGATGGCCGACTCCACTTCCGGCGTCTTCCCGAGATCGATTCCGCCGGCCCGACCGATTGGGATATCACAGGCTGCTCTGCCGGCTACCTTCCCCCCGGAGACCGCCAGCCGATCCGACTCCGCTTCCAGCCGCTCAGCGAAGGCACGAAATCGGCCGTCGTCCGCATTTTCACCAACGACGAGAGAGCGAATCCTTTCGAGATCGTCGTCGGAGGAACCGCCACCACCGGAAGCGCGGGATCGGGCTTTCTGGAAACTCCCCTGTCATCCACCATCGAAGCCGCCGGCCAGCCGATCGACCTTCCGGATTTCCTCTCATCCGGATACACGGCGGAAGCCAATGGAACCTTCGTCGGGATCGTTCGCAGGCGCGAAGCGGGCAATCCCGCGGTGGGAACTGCATTCTTCCGTATTTCGAGCAATCGAAGCTCCGGCCTGGGCGTACTCAGCGGCGTTGCCTCGATCGATCGCACCCGATTGGCCATCCGCGGCGAGATCGGAGCGACGGGAGATTTCTCCGGCGTCATCGCCGGACGTCAGGCTGGTTCATGGAGTCCCACCATCCAATTGGGAGAATCCCCCACGGGCGGCGACCAATTGTCGGGCCAACTCGTGAACGAGACGACTGGTGAGATCTATGAATTCCTCGCCGTGCCCAATCGCTACCACTCCCGGCTCAATCCGGCAACGGACGCCGGACGCTACACCGCGATCCTTCCCGCGAGGGAAGAAACTTCCGACCTTTATCCCGAAGGTCACGGCCATGCCTCGTTTGTCCTCTCGTCCTCGGGCCGTGCGAGGATCCTGATGACGCTGCCGGATCGGAGCCGAACCGGATTCTCGGTCTTCCTCTCCGAGGACCGGCAGATGCAGATCTATTCCTCCCAGTTGGACGGCACAGTCTCCTTTCGCGATCTTCCCGGAATCAGCGACCTCGACGGCAAGCTGACTTGGACGGTTCCCGCCCGACACGGGAACTCATCCGATGCGGAAAGTTTCAGGACCATCGTCGAATTCCTCGGCAGCCGCTACGAGGCCCCCGGCCCGGACCTCCGCGCCCTGCCCTCACTCGACGCCACCGAAGGAGCCGCCGTGATCACGCTGAGTTCCGGAGAGACAACGCAAAGTCTCGATGTCGATTGGTCCGAGAAGAATCGCTTGACCCATACTCCCACCGGAAAGGAATTGCTCAGAGTGAGGATCAATTCCCGTGCCGGCACCGTATCGGGATTCTGGTGGGATCGTGAGAACGGCGAACCCCGAAAAGGCTTCTCCGGCGTCCTCTTCCAAAAACAGGAAGGCGCCTTCGGAATCTTCTCCGCTCCGGGCCAGATCGGCACCATGGACATCGGCCCTGCGCCGACGAACGCCGAATGAAACCCGCGGACTGGCTGGTCCCGAAGGGATCGATCTCGGCGAACGTGCCGGGACCGCCCCTCCCCGACCAGACCGCCGGGATCCTGATGCAGGTATAGGCTTGACCCGAACCAGCTTCGGGGATGACATCGGGAACCCATGCCCCCTCATTCCTTTCCGGCCACGGAGTGGTATTCCCGCCTCCTCCTCCTACCCGCGCTCCTTCTCCCCGTCCTCGCCCTGGCGACGGACGAATCGCCTCCCCGCCCCAACATTCTCTACTTCTATGTCGATGACATGGGCTGGGGATCGATCGGGCCCAACGGGCAGGCCGAGCGCCGGGCACAGGGGTTGCCCTCGGTGAAAACGCCCAACCTCGATCGGCTCGCCGCGGAAGGCGTCAATTTCACCCGCGCCTACGGGGCCACGGTCTGCTCGCCGGCTCGTTCGGCCCAGCAGACCGGGTATCACCAGGGACACGCCTTCGCCGACCGCAACGATCCCGACAACGCCAAGAAGGCGATGCGAGCCGACGACGTCACCATGGGCGACGCCCTTTCGGCGGCGGGCTACGTGACCGGCTACTGGGGAAAATGGGGGTATGGAGGAACGAAGGACCAGATCGATCCGCAGATCGTCAACGTGCAGACGCTCCCCACCTCGCACGGGTATCGTCACGTGCTCGCGGAACTGCATCACGTGCGCGCCCACACCTTCTTCCAACCGACCCTGTGGGGCGCGCCCGCCACCGAGGGCGCCAAGGGCGGACTCGAACTGGTTCCCAATTCGCTGGCGCGATGGGACGACGCCGCGCGCTACCCGGACACCTTCACCCGCCACCGGGATCCCGCCTATCCCGGCCCCGCCTACTGCGACGACGCCTACTGTTTTTCGGCCCTCGAATTCGTGCGTGCCCAGGCAGCGAATTTCCATGAAACCGGCCAACCTTTTTTCGGACTCCTCGCGGTGCAGATCCCGCACGCGCCCTTCGCGGAGATCGCGAAGCTGCCCGGCTGGGACGCGGCCTACCGGGACGATCCGCATTTCGCGAAGCTCGCTCCCCAGTCACAGCAGTGGGCCGCGATGGTGACGCGGATCGACGCACACTTCGGACTGATCCTCGAGGCGCTCGAGGATCCGGACGGCGACGGTGATCGCTCCGACTCCATCGCCGACGACACCCTGGTCATCTTCATGTCCGACAACGGCGGTCCGAAAGGAAAGAACAACGAGGAGTTCGACGCCAACGGCGGCTTGCGGGGCAACAAGGGATCGATCTACGAGGGAGGCATCCGTGTTCCCACCGTCATGCGTTGGCCGGCGATGATTTCCGCCGATTCGAAGATTCTTCAGGCTGGAACCGACAGCGACGAGGTCATCGACGTCACCGATCTGCTGCCGACTTTCTGCGAACTCGCGGGCGAACCCGCGCCCCTCGGAGTCGATGGCGTTTCCCTCGCTCCACTCCTGACGGGAAAACCGGATCAACAACGCCAGCGCGAGTTCGTGATTCACGAAGCCGGCCGCCTTTCCTCGATCATTCGTGGAAACCACAAGCTCATCCGGTCCGGTCCCGCGAATCCCGTGCTCTACGACCTCGAAGCCGATCCGCGGGAAACCCGGGACATCGCCGGGGACGAACCGGAGCTGGTGAAACAGTTGGAGACGCTCCTGCTCGGCGAACGGGTCACGGAGCCCAAGGGCTTCGCCAACACCTACCATCACTGGACGGGGAAAGACGGCGCCTCGGCGACCGAGGCCGCCAACTGGTCCGACTACGTCTACGCCAACGAGGGCATCACCTACCTGACCGACGACGGCGCGCCGCAACTTTCCTGGACCGCGAAAATGCGGAATACCGGCAACCAGGCAATGCGGGCGGTCGCCGGCTCCGATCTCGACTTCCTCGCGCTGGAAATCGGCGGAAACGAGAACGCCACCCAGGAGCTTCGCCTCGAGCCAGGCGTACAACTGAGCGGACGAAACGAGATTCGCCTCAGTCGCGGGGGCATTCTCACGCTCGATGAAAGTACCGTCACCTCGCTTCGATGGATCGACGTCCTGGAAGGGGGTCTCCTCCGCGGCAGTGGCGCGATCGACGCCGAGGTCTTCAACGCCGGCACCTTGGAGATTGATTCTTCCGCGGACATCGACAGCGCGGAAAGAGGACTCCGAGTCGCCGGCGATTATCGCCAGGGACCGACTGGAGAGCTTCGAATCGTGAACCCGGGAATCAGCGGAAGCGACGATCGAAACGCGATCGTCCAGGTGACCGGGCAGGCTTCGCTCGCGGGCGCCCTGGTCCCGCGGTGGAACGAAGGCGATCCGGCCTTCCGCGTCGGGGACCGCATTTCCCTTCTCTCCGCCCGGTCGGTGCACGGTCGTTTCGACCTGCCCGGCGACCGCCTGGTCACGGAAAACGGTATCGTATTCCGGCTTCACTACCATCGGACCGGCGTGGAGGCAGTGATCGAGAGCCTTCCGAGGGAGCCTTTTTCCTGATCCTGGAGCGTTTGGGGGAACTGGTGGACCTCTACTTGGCACCCACCTTGTTCAAAGACGCGAATGAACGCAAAGGACCCCGGATTTCACCGGCGAATTCCGACTGGTTCCGTGTTGAATCACGGGGAGAAACCGGATCGGAAAAAGCGGTGTCAGGCAAACCCCAAAAAAGGCGGGGGAGAGGCGACGCGAATCCGGGATGTCCACGGAGCAAGAACCCCACCCCACCACCAGTCCTTGCCCCGCTCACGGCGCGCCCGTGAAAATCACGCTTCCGGTTTCGGAGGGGCCGGTGAAAAGGCCGCTGGCGAGCGTCTGCTTGTTGAATATCACCGCGTTGATCGGGATTCGCTGGCGATGGGAACGGTCGATGAAAAGTCCCGAGAGCAATCCATTCCGGACATTCACCCGCAAGCTGAGCCGCTCGCTGCCAATGGGAGTGTAGGTGATGCGATTGTTGAAGTTCCACACCGGTAACAACGGCCCGGGCAAAGGATCAATGTCGCTGTCAAAGAACTCTACGATCACGAATTGATTCGCCCCATTGACATCGTGGAGCGCGATGTCGCCGGGAATGGGGGGCTCATACTTGGCTCCGAGAATCAGTTGCTCGAGCCGGAAACCGCGTGGGAAAAAGCGGTCGTTTCGCCGCTCGGGTTTTACCCACTGCAATCGGCCGTCGAAATCGCTCACCCTGGCCCGATCGCCGAACAGAATGCGACCGCCGAGGTAGCCTCCCGATTTCGCGCCGCCATAGAGCGCCCGATAGAAGAGCCATTCGAAGTCGTTGGACATGATGCCTCCGTGACTGACAGCCGTGCCGTCGCCGAGTCGGAACATTCCCGAGATGCGCCCATTGGCCGCCAGGACCATGGTGCCGCAGCCGGTCCCCAAAGGCTGCCCTGCACCCCGGGCCTCCGAGGGCGGAAGCAGGATGGAGTAACGCCCCGCATTGAGGACGTTCAGCCCGGGCATCACACTCGCCAGATCCTGCACCAGGAGAACGGATTTTCCGTCCACGGTTCCTTCGATGACGATACCCTGGGAAATGAAATTCGTGATCCCGAGACTGATGGAAAAATTCGCACCCCGATTCGTGGTGCCCGTGTCACCGGCGACATTCGTGAGCGATCCTTTGAATCGATGAGAGACGCCGTCGATGACGGCCACCGCGGAGTAGCTCCCGGTTCGCTTGTTCATCCGCACCGTCACCTGGCCCGCGATCTCGCCTCCGGTATCGGGGGAATAGGCGTAGCCGACGAAATTTCCGCCGTGCATCCCCGGATCGATCGGCGAAGAAAACGGCACCCGACCGTAATGGTAGGGAAAACCAGAAGGACTCGCTCCCAGCCAGTTGCTCTGACTCACCGATGATCCATTGGATCCTCCCGCGATGCCATCTCCCTCGACGAAAGCGGCAAAGACGCCATCGACGACGTTGGCGGCATTGGAATAGATGGCGAGAAAAGTGAGTTCGCTCCCCATGCTCAGTGGGTGAAAACGAACCGTAAAGTAGGTTTTCTCCCCGGGAGCCAGCAACACGGGACCACCTGAAGTGATCGCGAAGACATCGGGGTGAAATACCTCCGGCGCCTTCGGAAGATAGAGATGGGCGAGCCCGGTGTTTTCAATCTCGAAACGTCGCTCGGACAATGTCCCCGGATCCACGCCGACGTTCCCCATGTCGA
>JAUIGT010000284.1 GCA_030432615.1 Verrucomicrobiia bacterium | reverse complement strand
CCGCACGTCGCGCGGCCCCCGGTCAAAAGAATTCCCAGGAAGATGACGACGACGAACGAGGCTGAGGTTTTCATGGGGAAAACCCTGGCTGGTTCCGTTCCCGGAAACAAGCGCGGAGTCATGATACCATTTCCGAGAAAAAACCTGACGATTTTCGGAGGCGGTTTTTCTCGGGGCGAGGCGCGAGGAGGACGCGATGCGGGCATCGCAACCGACGAGCAACGAAGCAACCGGGGAGAACCGACCCGAATCTCCGAGAAACGCCGAAGGCTGAATCCCCTTTTTTGTCTTCCCTGAATTGTCAGGTGATTTCTTGGATTTGGTATCATTCCGGAGCAAGCGTTGTCGGGAGCCCTGCATGAAACGCTGGAAAAGGCGTTCGAGCGGGTGCATCGGAAGGGGTGATGCCGGACCTCGAACTGTGGCACTATCTCCTCCTCGCCGGGCTCGGCCTGGTGGCGGGAACGCTCAACGTGCTCGCCGGCGGAGGATCGTTGCTGACGCTGCCGGCGATGGTGTTCCTGGGAATGGACGGACCGGTGGCCAACGGGACCAACCGGGTCGCCATCCTCGCGCAGAACCTGACGGCGGTCGGCGGGTTCAGGGCGCGAGGCTTTTCCGATTTCCGGCTCAGTTTCACCCTGGCAATGGCGGCGCTGCCAGGAGCGATCGCCGGGGCGTGGGTGGGAACGCTGGTGCGGGGAGAGCTGTTCAATCGCATCCTCGCGGTCATCCTCCTCGCAGTGCTGGTCTGGATGGCGATCGAGCGGCACCGGAAGAAGCGGCAGGCAAAGGCGAATCCGGCGAAGGGAACTTCCGAGGCAACAAGTTCGGAGCCGATTCCCCGCGGGCGCCTGGTGCTTGGGCACCTCTGCCTCGTGGTGGTGGGGTTCTACGGCGGCTTCATCCAGGCCGGGGTCGGGTTCCTGCTGATGGCGGCGCTTCACCAGGGGATGGGCATGGATCTCGTGCGGGTGAACATGCACAAGGTCTTCATCGTGGGAGTCTTTACCTTGGCGGCTCTCGTTGTGTTCGCGGCGCGCGGGCAGGTCCTCTGGATTCCGGGGCTCGCGCTCGCGGTGGGTAACTCGCTCGGTGGCTGGATCGGATCGCAGCTCAGCGTGAAAAAGGGCGAGAAGTGGATCCGCGCGGTCCTCTACGTCACCCTGATCGCGATGGCGGTGAAGCTGCTGTGGTAGCTTGGAGCTTGGAGCGCTGGCGCGAAAGGCTGAATGCCCGGGAGCGCGGAGCGTATCTTGGCGGGGGGCGAGGCAATCCGCGTTCGGGAGATCCCTCGGCTTCGCTCGGGATGACAAGGGTAGTGAGCGGGCTGGAATGCTGGAATGCTGGAATGCTGGAATGCTGGAATGCTGGAATGCTGGAATGGCGGGCTTAGCCCCGGAGGGGCGATGAGATGGTAGCGCGGGGTGGAGCGAAGCGGAACCCCGGGAGTGGATTTCCCAATTTTTGAGAGCCCCGGAGGGGCGTCGAGAGGGAACCGTTGTGCGGCCGCCTCTTGCCGCCCTTCCAGGGCTCGCCCGCAATTTGCCACGAACACCCCGGGGTTCCGCTGCGCTTCACCCCGCGCTACCTTCTTGCCGTGCCTCCGGCACTTTGCTCCACGCTCCACGCTCCGGCTTGCGTCGGGGGCTTTCTCCGATCAGGATGACGCGCCATGAAATCATCCCGTCGTTCCTCGATCCTCGCCCTGCTCGGACCCGGCTTGATGCTGGCGGCCACGGGAGTCGGGGCGGGGGATCTCGCGGGCGGAGCCTTTGCCGGGATGAAGCTCGGGGTCGCTGTCCTCTGGGCAGTCCTGCTCGGGGCCTTCTTCAAGTTCGTGGTCACCGAGGGCCTGGCGCGCTGGCAACTGGCCACGGGAACCACCCTGCTCGAAGGCGCGACGTTGCGACTGGGGCCGGTGGTGCGATGGGGCTTTCTACTCTACCTGGTGGTCTGGTCCTTCGGCGTGGGCGGCGCGCTCATCAGCGCCTGCGGGGTGGCGGCCCATGCCTTGTTTCCGGTCTTCGACGATCCGTCGCAGGCCAAGATCGTGTTCGGGATCGGACATTCGCTGCTCGGACTGGCGCTGGTGTGGGTGGGCAGCTTCCGTTTTCTCGAGCGCACCATGGTCATCCTGGTGTCGCTGATGATCGTGATCGTCCTCGTCACCGGAGCGCTGATCGGCGCCGACTGGGGAGCGGTCCTGCGTGGCCTGGTGATTCCCCGCGTGCCGGATCTGCCGGAGGCGGTTCCCTGGACCCTGGCCCTGATGGGCGGGGTGGGCGGTACGCTGACGGTGTTGTGCTACGGCTACTGGATTCGAGAGGAGAAACGTTCCGGTCCCGAGGACCTGCGCTCCTGCCGCTGGGATCTCGGGATCAGCTACGCGCTGGTGGCATTGTTCGCCATGGCCATGGTGATCCTCGCCGACGGCATGACCTTGAGCGGGAAGGGCGCGACCCTGGTGGTCGATCTCGCCGATCGACTCGGGGAACGAACCCATCCGGCGGCGCGGCTGATTTTCCTCGGAGGCGCGTGGGCGGCGGTCTTCAGCAGCCTGCTCGGCGTCTGGCAGGCGGTGCCCTACCTCTTCGCCGATTTCTGGCACTTGCATCGCAACCGGCGATCGCTCGATCCCGCTTCCTTCAAGCCCTACCAGGTGGACACGCGCGGAAAAACCTACCGTGCCTACCTGATCGGGCTGGCCCTGGTTCCGCTCCTGGGCTTGCGCTACGATTTCCAACTGGTGCAGAAACTCTACGCCGTCTTTGGAGCGTTGGTGATGCCGATGCTGGCGTTGGCGTTGCTGGTTCTCAACGGTCGGGCTGCCTGGGTGGGGGAATCGTTCCGCAATCGCTGGTGGACGAGCGTGGTGTTGGTCGGCGTGCTCGGTTTCTTCGCCTGGGTGGGACTGCCGAAATTGGCGGCCGCCCTGGGATTCGGGTGAGTGGCGCTCCGTCTTTTCTCAGCGCGCCTCGACCTCGCGAAGTTGCGTTTCCAGTTCCCGGATCCGTTCCTCCAGGGGACCGACGATGCCCGCGATCTCTTCCTCGGAAAAACGTGGGGTGATGAACTTCGGGCAGTTCCAGTCGTAGGACAGGATGTCGATCAGGAAATACCGTTCCGGGGGAGCCCCGTGGCCGCCTGGGGGAGTGAGGCGACCGGCGAGATCCGGCGATTCCTTCGCATCGATCACCCGGGTTCGGCCGAGAACCTTGAGACGAGACCGGGTCGGATAGTCCATCAGGAACAGGGAAGTCCTTTCGTCTCTGGCCAAGCTGCCGACACTGATCAACTGGCGATTTCCCCGGTAGTCGGCAAACCCGACGGTTCGGCGGTCCAAGACCTTCAGGAATCCGCGTGGACCGCCTCGATGCTGGAGATAGGGCCAGCCATTCTCAAGAACGGTGGCGAGATAGAAACTGTCACGACTTTCGATCATGGCGATCTCCTGATCCCGCAATTCATTGGTCTCCGGAGCGCTCTCCTCGGAGGAGCAGGTGCGTCCATAGTATCGTTGTTCCGCGGCTAGCACGGAGGGCGTCAGCACGGTGTTCATGTAACGGTCGGCCACGGTCGGATGGGGTGGTGGATTTCGGGGTAGACAGGGTTGTCTGTTTTTCTCGGTCGCTGGCACGAAGAGAACCTTACGGCGGATGAAACCGGGTGAGAAAGAATCCGCCGTTCCCGCTCTGCCGTGATCAGGACGCTGGGATTCCCTTGGAGAATCTCGATCTCTTCGGTGAGTCGCGCCGACCTGCGTGGAGAGCGAACGATTCACCTATCGAGGCGGCGCCCATCGGCATCGCGATCCCCGTAGAGCGTGTAGGTCCGCAGTTTCTCTGCGATCTCGATGGCTCGCCTCAGCCGGGTCTCCGCCCTCTTCGGACTGGTCAGGTAGTGGGCCAGGGAACGCTGGCGTCCCCGGGGGAAACTCTCCCATCGCTCCCGTGCGGCCTCGTCCTGTTTGAGTGCCTCGATGAACTCCGGTGTGAGATCGATGGCGTCGGGTTCGGGATCGGGAACCAGGGAGACGGTCACCACGTCACCCAAGGCCACCCCGGCGGCCTTCAGTTCCGCCTTGCCCAGCACCAGGTAGCGACCACCATCCTTGGGGCCCTGGAACGCACGCCGCGTCTCGTGTCCGTTGATGGTCGCCAGGACGCGCCGGTGCCCGGCATCGAGGAATGAACCGGAGACCTCCTCAGGCACGGGAACCACGTGGTAGCGCATGCCGGTTTCCAGGCGCTCGATACGGGTGGAGAAGGTGGTTGGCTTCGACGGCTTTCCCATGGTCTGTGACGATCGGCCTTTCCCTCTTTTTCGCGAGCCGCGATTGCCGCATGCGTCCGTTGACGCCGCGATCGATTTCCCGAATGATCGTCAAATGCCAAAGCACCTTTTCTCCTTGCTCACAGCGCTCGTCTTCGGCCTCGGGTTCGGCTTGGCCGCCGACGATCGCCCGCCGAACATCATCTACATCATGACCGATGACCTCGGCTACGGGGACCTGGGTTGCTACGGGCAGGAAGTCGTGAAGACACCCAACCTCGACCGGATGGCGGCGGAGGGGCTGAAGTTCACCGACCACTACGCGGGGCACACCGTGTGCCGGCCTTCGCGATTGGTCCTCTGGACGGGGAAACACGTGGGCCACACCGGGCTCATCGGGAATCGGGACCGGAAGCTCACCGGCACCGAACCCACCGTGGCGCGACTTCTCCAGGACGCCGGCTATGCCACGGGAGGCGTTGGAAAATGGGCGCTGGGAAACGTCGATGAACCCGCCGAGGTCGACAATCCCGGTCATCCCAACCACAACGGCTTCGATTCGTGGTTCGGCTACCTCAACCAGGGCAACGCCCACAATTTCTACCCGCCCTTTCTCTGGGACAACCAGGAGCAGTTCGCGCTCTCCGGGAACGTGCTCATGACGGACAACCCGCAGGCCCGCGGGCGGGTTTCGAAGAAGAAGGTGACCTACTCGCACGACGAAATGACCGACCGGGCCTTCGCCTTCATTCGAAAGAACCAGGCGAACCCGTTCCTCCTCCACATTCACTGGACCATTCCCCACGCCAACAACGAGGGCGGCCGGGTCGAGAACGACGGGATGGAAGTTCCCGACTACGGTATCTATGCCGACAGGGATTGGCCGAATCCGGAAAAGGGTTTCGCCGCGATGGTGACACGGATGGATGGCGACGTGGGTCGGCTTTTCACCCTGCTCGAGGAGCTGGGAATCGATGAGCGGACCCTGGTGCTCTTCACCTCCGACAACGGCCCGCACCAGGAGGGCAATCACAAGGTCGATTTCTTCGATTCCAACGGTCCCCTCCAGGGCTACAAGCGATCCATGCACGAGGGCGGGATTCGCGTGCCCATGATCGCCCGATGGCCCGGAAAAATCGAAGCCGGCACCGTGACCGATCATCCCTCGGCTTTCTGGGATTTTCTCCCCACCGCCTGCGACATCGCCGGAGTGGAACCGCCGAGCGACATCGATGGCATTTCCTACCTGCCGACCCTGCTGGGCAAGCCGGGCGAGCAGGAAAAGCATGAGTATCTCTACTGGGCCAGTTCCGAGGGCGCGACCTCGGTGGGGATCCGTCAAGGGAAATGGAAGCTGGTGAAGTACCGGGCGAAGGAGAAGAAGAACGGCCCTGACGAGACCGCGGCCAAGGCCGAGGCCCATCCCGACGACTGGCGGCTCTACGACCTGAGCGAGGACATCGGCGAAGCGAACGACCTTTCTTCGCGGCACCCCGAGCGCGTCGAACAGATGCTGGCGATGGTGCGAAAGGACGAATTGGCCGGTTTCGAGGAAACGGGGACGGTGGCTCGGGATTCGCCGGAGAAGGAAGTCGTGGTCGCCCTGGTCGGTGATTCCACGGTGACCGATTCGGCGGGTTGGGGAAAGGCCTTTGCGGGCAAGTTTCGCTCCAACGTCGAGGTGAAGAATTTCGCCATGGGCGGACGCAGCGCGAAGAGCTGGCTGGCGGAGGATCGGCTGCCGGCGGTACTCGAGGCGAAGCCGGACTACGTCCTCATCCAGTTCGGTCACAACGGCCAACCGGGCAAGGGACCCGAACGCGAGACCGATCCGGCGACGACCTATCGCGACTACCTGCGCCAGTATGTGAGGGAGTTTCGGGCCATCGGCGCCGTGCCCATCCTCGTCAGTTCGGTGACTCGTCGTGACTACACCGAGGACGGCACCATTCGCACCGAGCCGACTCCGGGCGGTGTCTATGGAGGGGGCAAGACCCGCCCGCTGAAGCCGTGGGCCGAGGCGGCGAAAGCGGTGGCCGGGGAGATGAAGGCGCCTTTCATCGATCTCTACGAATCCAGCGTGGCCTACCACAATCACCTCGGCGAGACGGCGAGCTGGAAATTCAGTCCCAAGGAAAACGACATCACCCATTTCAACGAACTGGGCGCCGATGCGATCTCGAACCTGGTCATCGATGGCCTTCGCGAGGCGGAACCGGACCTGGCCGCGCACCTGAAGTGAATCGCGCATCGCGACCAATCCGCGGCGCGCGGGTTTCACCCATTTGCCTTTTTCATCCCACCATGCGCAAACTCTACCGCTCATCATCCCTCCTTCCGGCCATTCTCATCGCTGTCCTGATTCCCCGGGGCGCCCGCTCGGACGAGGAGAAGGGCGGTGATCCCGCCGATGTCCTGCCCTCGATCGCGGAGGTCGAGGCATCGATGAAAAAGGCGGGAGCGGCGTTTCGCCGGGAAGCCTCGCTGTTCGGCGGCTATCCGCGCGGATGGACGGCCGATCGCGCCAAGGGACTCTCGGAAAGCAAGGCGTCACCGACCCTGATCGAGATCCAGCCACCGGGGACCCCATCGATCGGGTTGGCCTGGATCGAGGCCTGGGAGCAGACGAACGATCCGCTCTACCTGCAGGCGGCGCGGGAAGTGGCGCAGGCCTTGGCCTGGTGCCAACTGGCATCGGGCGGCTGGCCGTCCGACTTCGATTTTCATCCCGAGAAAGCCTCGCGCTTTCACCTGAGGCGCGATCTCTTCGCCGGCGACAAGGAACCCGGGCGGCGCTGGACGCGGTCTTCGCTCGATGACAACAAGACCCAGTCGGCGTTGTTGTTCCTGCTGGAACTTTCGCACCTGGAGCCTTCCCGGGACGACACCGATCTCCAGGACGCGCTCGCGTTCGGGCTCGATTCCCTGCTCGCCGCCCAGGCGCCGAACGGTGGCTGGCCGCAGATGTATGACGGGCCGGCCGATCCCTCGTTGCCGGCCGATCTGGAAGCGAGTTACGACGAGAACTGGTTGCGGATTTTTCCGAAGCTTGACTACACCGGTTATTACACGCTCAACGACGGCAACATCTATCAAGTGACCCGGCTGCTGGCCCGCGCCCACGAACTGACGGGCGAGGAGCGGTTTCTCGATGCGATGCGCCGCACCGGCGAGTTCCTGCTGGCGGCGCAACTGCCGGACCCGCATCCGGCCTGGGCACAGCAGTACGATCATGCCATGAAACCGGCGTGGGCGCGAAAATTCGAACCGCCGGCGGTCAGTTCGCTGGAGAGCCTCTGGGCGCTGCAGACGCTCCGCGAGATCTGGCTGGTCACCGGCGAGGAACGCTGGCTGGAGCCGTTCGACCGGGCCATCGCCTGGCTGCGTTCGGTTCGGCTCGAGGACGGTCGCTGGTCGCGCCTCTACGAACTCGGCACCAACCGGCCACTCTACCTGGTGGCGGATACCTACGAGGTCACCTACGACGACTCCAATCTGCCGACCCACTACGGGTTCAAGATCGACCCCAAGCTGGGGGCCGGCATCGACAAGCTGGAAGAGGAGATTGGGGCGGGACGCGAGGAGTTGTTGCGCCGGCGTCGTCCCATGACCCAGGAGAAAAGCTGGACGAAAAGGGCGAGGGGAATGCGCCGGGAAGTGCGCGAGGCGATGACCTCGTTGAACGGAAAAGGAGAATGGCTGAACGACGACGGCGAGTTGGATTCGCGGCTTTTTCTGAAGCGATTCAACGCCCTGGTTCGCTATCGGGAGGCGGCGACGAAAGGAGGAGACCTGTTCCAGAAACAGTG
>JAUIGT010000283.1 GCA_030432615.1 Verrucomicrobiia bacterium | reverse complement strand
ATTCAGGCACGTCACCGCCGTGATGCTTGTCGAGCATCGGCTTGGGATCGAAGAGATCGACCTGGCTCGGTCCACCCTGCATGCAGAGGTGAATGACCGCCTTGGCCCGGGCCGGGAAATGCGGACGCGGGGCGTGGAGTTTCCCGGCAGCCGCGGAGGCGAGTCCGTGGGGCAGCGTGTCATTCTCGGCTCCGAGCAGATGGCCGTCGCGTCCCAGCAACCACGCCAGCGCGGCGCCGTGCAGGCCGGTGCTCGACCGGTCGAGGAATCCGCGGCGCGAGAGAGTGGAGCGATGGAGAAAGTCAGTCAAGGTAGAGGAACGCGGCGGAGTTGATGAGGGTGTGGCAGAAATCCTCGAGCGCCCGCTGCTCGGGAGAATCGTCCGAGCCGGATTCGGCGAGGCTCTCGGCCCAGGTCGCGGTGAAGGCGGCGAGCGCTTCAACGCCGGCGGCGATCTCGTCGTTGTCCGGGACGCGATTCAAGGCCAGCACCCAGGCGTGCTCGACCTGCCCGGCGGGATCGCCGCTGGCTTCCGTGGCCACGCGCCGAGCGAAATGGCCGGCGAGTTCCCGGATACGGGCGTTATTGAGCAGGTGGAGCGGCTGGGTGACGATGGTCGACTGGCTGCGCTCCACGCAGTTGGGATTCATCGCCGGCTGGTCGAAGGTCTCCAGGATGGTCGGCATCTCCTTGCGGCGATGGCGCAGGTAGAGGCTGCGGCGAAGTTGGGGCTGCTTCTTGTCGGCGCCGAGGAATTTTCCGGTGACGAGGCCGTCCTGTCGCACCTCGACCGGGTCGGGTTCGCCGAAGGGAGTGGGGTCGAGCACCCCGCTGACGGCGAGGACGGCGTCGCGCACTTCCTCGGCGTCGAGGCGGCGCAGCGGCATCCGGGAGACGAGGCGATTGTCGGGATCGAGCCGGGCCTGCTCCTCGGTCACGGTCGAGACCTGGCGCCAGGCGGAGGTGGCCAGGATCTGGCGATGCAGCCATTTCAGGCTCCAGCCGTTCTTCACGAATTCCACCGCGAGCCAGTCGAGCAGTTCCGGATGCGAGGGCGGGTCACCGAGGACGCCGAAGTTGTCGAGCGACTTCACCAGTCCGGTGCCGAAGTGCTGGGCCCAGACGCGGTTCACGATGACGCGGGCGGTGAGCGGATGATCCGGGTGGGTCAGCCACTTGGCGAAGGCGAGGCGGCGCCCCGTTCCCATCGTGCCGGGACCGGGCTTCTCGACCTTGTAGGGAGGCACCGTCGCGGCGAACACCTCGGGCACGTCGGGCTCGACTAGGGCAGCGGGCTGGAGATGGTTGCCGCGTTCGAGGAGGTAGGTGTTCGAGGGCTGGCCGCGATCCCAGAGCGCACGAATCATCGGGGCGGTCGGCTTGGAGTCCTCCAGTGACTTGATCTCCTTCTCCAACTTCTTCTTCTCGTCCGCCGCCTCCTTGTCCTTGCCGAGGGCCGCGACCTGTTTCTTCAGGGGTTCGATCTTCGCGTCGATGGCGGCGATCTCGGCTTCCCAGGCCGCCCTTTCCTCGGGCAGGGCGAGCGGGAGCAGGCGCTGTTTCGATTTCTTCCACTGGTTGTTGAAGCCCTGGGGCGTCATCCACTCGTATTCGTCGTAGGCACCCTTGAAGACGGCCGAGAGCTGGTAGTAGTCGCGTTGCGAGAGCGGATCGTACTTGTGATCGTGGCAGCGGGCGCACTCCATGGTCAGGCCCATGACCCCCTCGGTGAGGACACGGAGTTCGTCGGTGATGACCTCGAGCCGGTCCTCGGGACGATTGACGGGATTCGCGGTGGTGCCGTCGGGTGCTTGCCGGAGGAAACCGGTGGCGACGAGGTTGTCGTAGAGTTCGGGGGTGAGCTCGGTGGCATTCTCCCAGCCAGCCAGTTCGTCGCCGGCGAGTTGCTCGAGGAGGAAGCGGTCGTAGGGCTTGTCGTCGTTGAAGGCGCGGATCACGTAGTCGCGATAGCGCCAGGCGTGCCGGCGGATCATGTCGGCATGCCGCTTGCCTTCCGAGTCGGCGTAGCCGGCCACATCCAGCCAGACCCGCGCCCAGCGCTCGCCGTAGCGGGGGGATTCGAGGAGGTGATCGATCAGTTTCTCCCAGGCGCGCGGATCGCGGTCGGCGGCGAAACGGCGAGTCTCCTCGGGCGACGGCGGCAGTCCGGTGAGGGCGTAGGAAGCGCGGCGCAGCAAGGTGACGCGATCGGCTTCCGGCGAGAAGGCCAGGTCATTCGCTTCCAGCTTCTCCAAGAGAAAGGCATCGATGGCATTGGCGACCCGGTCGGCGTGCTCCACGCTCGGCACCGTCGCCTGCTTCGGGGAACGAAAGGCCCAGTGCTCGCGATCCTTTTCCGATACCTGGGGCTCGAAGGCGACCGGCGGCGTTTCCGGAGCGCCGGCGACGATCCAGTTCCGAATCGTTTCCATCTCCTCCGGGGTGACGTCCTCGATCCCGGCCGTCCCGCGATTCTCTTCCGGCGGCATGTCGTCGTCGTGGATCTTCTGGAAGAGGAGACTCTTTTCCGGATCGCCCGGCACCAGGGCGGGTCCGGATTCTCCGCCCTTGAGAATGGACGCGCGGGAACGCAGATCGAGCCCTCCCTCCTGGTAGGTGGCTCCGTGACAGGCGTTGCATCGAAGCAGGAAAATGGGCAGGACATCGTGCTCCGTCACCGCCGGAGCCTCCGTGGAGAAAGCGGAAGAAGCGGTGAGGGCAAGGAAAACGGCAAGGGCCGAGCTGGAGAGGCGCGCGAGCACAGGTGGATCATAGCCGGCAACGAGGCTCGTGATCAACGCGCGGCGCCTCACGCACCTGCGCCGAGCCAAGAGGGTTGGGTCGGCGAGTCAACCCTCTTGAATGAACGGTCCGATGGCGAAGGTGGCGCGGGATTTCATCCCGCGATTTGCGGAGCCTTTTCGTTGAAGGGGACGCCACCTGATCCCCGCGGTTTGAAAAGCCGCGCCACCTTTTTCATTCCACCCAGACCGCGGGGCTGATGCCCATGACGAAGGGATCGAAGTCGGGAGAGTCGGGTTGGTAGGGCGGCATGATGGCCCACCAGCCCTCGGTGATGCCGGGACCGGTGGCGACGGCGCAGAGGAAGTCGCCGGGCCCTGCTTCCAGGTCGGCGAGGGAAAAGGTCTCCGTGAACTTTTCGCCAGCCATTTTTCCGGCGGACTCGGGAATCTCCAGGGACTGGATCTCCTCGCCGTTGCGGAAAAGACGGAGCCGGTCGGCGGTGGTCCAGCCGGGACCGAGGACGCGGGCGGTGATTTTCTTTTTCTTCGCATCGAGATCCAGCCGGGTGAGCAGACCGAAGCTGACCCAGCTGCGCCCGGCGAGGAGGGAATCGATGGCGGCATCGACGTCGATGGCGCCGGGATCGTCGTCGGGCGCCTCCAGGTAGGTGCGGCCCTGGCCAGGGATGGCGAAGTTGACGGTGTGACTGTCGCTGGAACCGATGACGGCGATGCGGTGGCCGCTTTTCAGGAGGGCGAACCAGTCGCGCACCAGCTGGAGCGGGTCGGTCTGCTGGGCGCCGCTGTTGATCAATTCCATGGCGTTGGCCTCGAGCTTCCAGCCGTTCCGGAAGGTGCCGGTGGCGGCGTCGAAGTTCTCGGGATCGAAGGGACGGAAGCCGCGGTGGACGTCGCGCCCGTGGTTGAGAATGCAGACCCGGACGCCGGGCGTGGCGAAGATGTTGCGAAAGATCTGCGGCCAGGGGCGCAGCTTGTGCTCGGCGGGTTGCGAACCCGGCTCTACGGGAAAGCTGTTGAAGTGTCCCAGGTGGGTGGTCACCTCGCAACCAAGGACGGGCGTGTACCAGCGCTCGGCGCCGATGCGAGCGGTTTCCTCGGCGTAGTCGATGTGCTTGTCGTGCGCGGTGGAGACCGGCAACTCGACTCCCTCGCCGGCGATGGAGATCAGGCGTTCGGCGAGGTTGCAGTCGCCGTGACGATCGAACTGGAAGGTGTGGAGGTGCGGGTCGCAGGCGACGAGGCCGGGGGTGGGAACCTCGCGGGTCAGGGAAAAGGAGAGGTCGGCGTCGTCTTTCGTGCCGTCGATGACGAGTTCTTTCCGATCGAGGGAATACTCGAATCCGCGCCCGCAGTAGACGGTGTAGCGGCGCGGGGTGGCGGCGTCGCCGGCGAGACGGACGGTGGCTTTGCCGTCCAGGCTGTAGACGATGCCTTCGCGGATGGCGAGCCGGTCGTCGGACTCGGCGCCGATGAAGGCGAGGGCGCCGGTGTCGGCGTCGATCACGGTGAAGCGGCAGGGCAAACCCTCGCCGGTGGCGGCATCGGTGGCGCGCAGCCGCACGGTGGCGGTCATGGGCGGGAGCGCGCGCCGGTAACCGCGCTGCTGGAAGAGGAGTTCGGCCCGTTCCTCGTCGACCAGCACCTGGATGGCATCGTGGAGGGCGAGGTCGCCGAGGCGAATGTCGTCGGGATTCTCCGAGGTGGTGGAGATCTCGAGGACGTTGCCCTCGACTTTCAGCAGGCCCTCGGGAATGGCGACCCCGTGCTCGAGGTGATTGTGGTCGCGGGGCAGGTTGCCGAGTTTCTGGCCGTTGAGCTGGATCACCCAGGGCTGCTTGGTTTCCTCCTGGCGCAGGGTGAGGAGGCGGATCGATTCCGGCGATTCGAGGTCGAAGGTGACGCGGACTCGGTCGCTGTCGGCCTTTTCCGGAAAGCGCGACCATTCGCGCGGCTCGGCGTTGCGAACATGGTGAAATTTGGCGTCGAGAACTTGGGCGGGCTCGGCGCCGAGGAAGCCGGGAAGGCCGAGAAGAAGAGCGAGGAGGAAACGCGACATGGGGCGATTCTCCGGGGTTTCGGCGAAGGCGGCAACGGGCGAATCGGCGTCATTGCGCTCTGGGAGGGACGGTCCGGCTTTGGGCGGGAAGCCCGCGCGACCGGCACGGACTGGGAAGTCCAAGTTACGTTAGGCTACGCGGCAGGACATGCTTGCCAGGAAACCGGGAGTTTCGTTGAATGGAGTCGATGAACGAAGTGGGGAAGAGCAAGAGCGCCGGTCTTTGGTTCCTGGGGAAAGTCCTCCGGCACCCGGCCAGTTATGTCGGACTGGCCGCGGCCATCGGGGTCGGGGTGGCGGCCGCGGCAGCGGCCATGCCGGTGGGAGGTGTGATCGGTTTCGCGACGATGGTGGGGCTGGCCGTGGGCATGCTGGGATTCCTGGTGGGCTACGGGATCAAGGCCTCGCATCGCCAGGCGAGCGACAACGAGGCCGGTGTTCCTCTCGCGACTCTCGATGCGGCTTTGCTGGCGGGGCTCGGGGAGGTGGAGGAGAAACAGGTTGCCGTCGTCTTGGAGAAACTGCTCGGAGACCGGAATGCCATCGCCCGCCTCGTCGCGGAGAATCCCGACAACGAGGACGCGGCGCACACCTTCGAACTGGTTTCCCGCCTTTTTTCCGAAGCGGTGAGCCAAGCCGAGGAACTCCAGGACCTGGCGAGACGCGGGCGGGATCCCTTGCTCGAGGCGGGGAAGGATGCCGAGGCGAAGAGTGAGGCGATTCGCGGCCAGATCGAGTCCGCCTACCGTGCCGTCGCCGACACGCGGAGCCGGTTGCGGAGGGGAGAAAAACTGGCGCGGAGAGATTTCCTGGAGCCGGCCGCTGCCTCGAGCCTGCCGGCGCTCACCGAGCGGCTGGTGGGCGAGACCGAGATCGCGCGACGGGTCGAGGAGCGGATGCGCCCGGATTTCGGGAACGTGGTCTTTTCGTCCGAAGAAGACGAGGTGAACTCGTCGGCGCGGGAAGAAGGATCGTGGGAAAAGGAGTGACGGTTTCCTCTTCCCGCTTCGATCACGGGGCTTCGGCCAGGGCGGCGGCCAACGCCCTCGCCTTTTCCTCCCACTCTCCGAGCTCGCTGCTGCCGAAGCCGGTGACCATTCGCCAGGTGCCCTCGAAACCGGCGGTAACGGTCTCGTTGTTGAAGCACTTGAGGTAGTACTTCCGGTAGGTGCCGGGAACGTTCCAGATCATGGAGACGTGCTTGCCTTCCTCGGGAGTTTCCAGGAGACGCGACACGGCGAATTGGCGGCTCTCGGGTTCGTAGACGGCGATCCAGTCGACGCGTTCGTTGACGTAGAACTTGCGGGCGACGTCGTCGCCGTCGCGGAGTTCACCGCGCAGGAGGTCTTCCGGCGCATCGCCATCGCGGCCGGCGAGGTAGGCGGACACGGTGGGTCGCCAGGCGTGCATGAAATGGTAGACGAGCTTGAGGGGCACGGCGTTCTCGGTGGAGACAGTCGCCGTCTCGTAAAGGCGATCGTCCTTGATCTCGATGATGCCCCGGAGGTGAAAATCGCGGACGTGGGAGACGCGTTCGAAGCGGAATTGCGAGGTCGCTTCGAGTTCGGCCTCCGGATTCTCCACCTTCTCGCCGTCGAGGAAAAAGGCGACCGATTCCAGGGGTTCCGGTTCGTTCTCGAGGTGCCCGGTACCGATGAAGCCGACCTCGGGAAAGGAGAAGACGGTCCCGTAGGCGCTTCGCTCGGTGGTCATGGGAGCGCCGCGGAAATCGATGCGGCCCGGTGTCCACTGCGAGGCCTGGCGAAAGAGCAGGGTGACCTCGCCGCAGCGCACGGTGATGCGATCCCGGTCGGGGCCGAGGTTGGGACGGAAGGGCTCGGCGGCGTGAAGGGTTATGGACAGCCCCACGAGGAGAAGCAGGCAGATGGGAAAGCGTTTCATCGTTCTCAGAAGGGGAACCGCGGATGGAGGCGGATCAACACGGATTCTTTCCTTGGTGGAGATCACTGGGAGTGCGGGCGTCTCGCCCGCCGCGGTCGACCGGGGCGACGAGGGATCGTCGCGCTCCCAGTGGGCGACCGCTTCACTTGATTCCGATGACCATCGAATCGGGGCCGACGAGGTGTTCGACTCTCGTTTCGCGAAAGCCGGCCTCCTCCATCCAGCCTCGACAGTCGGCACCGGTGTAGTCGAAGCCGCCCTGGGTTTCGACCAGCATGTTGAGACTCATCAGGAGACCGAAGGCGTTTTCCTTCCGTTCGTCGTCGATGATGGCGTCGTAGACGATGACGGCGCCGCCTTCGGGCAGGGCGTCGTGGGCCATGCGGAGGAGGTGTTTCTTCTGCTCCAGGTCCCAGTCGTGGAGAATGTGACCGAAGAGCACGACGTCGGCTTTCGGCAGCGGATCCTCGAAGAAATTGCCTCCGGTGAAACTGACCCGATCGGCGACACCGTTCGCGACGATGTAGTCCTCGAAGATGGGGCCCACTTCCGGCAGGTCGAAGCCGATGCCCTGGAGATGCGGATTGGCCAGGGCGATCTGGAGGGCGAGATCGCCCTGGGCGGTGCCGGCATCGACGAAGGATTCGTAGCCGGACCAGTCGAACTTTCGAGCGATGGCCATGTTGGCGCCGCGGCTGACGCCCGACATGGCGCGGAGGAATTCCTTCAGCTTGGCCGGGTCGGCGTAGAGTTTGGCGAACATGTCGTCGCCCGCCTTGGCCTCGTTCTGCTGCTCCCCGGTGCGAAGCGCGGTGGTGAGGGAGCCCCAGAAAGGATAGAGCCGGTGGTTGGCCATCTCCAGGATGCCTCCCATGTAGGAGGGCTTGCGCTTGTCGAGGAAGAGTTCGGTCTCGGGCGTGTTGGCGTAGCGCCCGTGCTCGTCGCGGACCAGGAAACCGAGCGAAACGAGGGCGTCGAGAAAATCGCGTGCCCCGCGAGGATGGAGCCCGAGCCGACCGGTCACGGCGCCGAGATCCTCGGGATGCTTGGCCAGTTCCGTGAAGACTTCCATCTCCACGGCGCTGAGCAGGGTCTTCGAGGCCCAGAAGCCGAGGCCGACCTGGAGGATATGTTCGGGGGAGGGTGGGGGAGGCGAAGACGAATCGGGTTCCATGGTGGGCTGATAGCAGATTCGGAGGGGGAAAGAAAGGACGGGTTGAGGTGGGGGAGCGGACTGATCATGGCCGGGTCGGACTTGCCTTGGAGCGTCGCCATGGCCAAGTTCGGTGGATGAAAAACGCGTTTTGCTTTTTCTTCTTCGCTCTCCTGTCTCTCGTCGGTGGCCCGATAGATGCCGCTCCCGAAAAACCGAACCTCGTCCTCATCATGGCCGACGACATCGGCTACGAATGTTTCGGTTGCTACGGGAG
>JAUIGT010000282.1 GCA_030432615.1 Verrucomicrobiia bacterium | reverse complement strand
GAAGATGTGGACGAAGAGCGAGCCGCCGGGTTTCAACCAGCGGGCGATGCGGCGCATCAGCTCGGCGTAGTTCTTCATGTGCTCGAACATCTCCACGGAGACGACGCGGTCGAACTCGGCGTCGCCCTCGCCCTCGTAGTGGATCATGTTGGCGGTGCGCACGGTGAGGTTGTGGAAACCCTTTTCCCTGGCGACTCCGTCGATGTGCTCTTTCTGGGAGGCGGAGTTGGAGACCACGGTGATTTCCGCCTTGGGGTAGTGCTCGGCCATCCAGAGGGAGAGCGAGCCCCAGCCGCAACCAAGCTCGAGAATGCGCTGGCCATCCTGGAGTCCGGCCCGTTCGCAGGTGAGGCGCAGCATTTTCTCCTCCGCCTCCGCGAGGGTGTCGCGGGGCGAATCGAACCAAGCGCTGCTGTACTTGAAGCGCGGTCCCAGGCAGTAACGGTAGAACTCGGCCGGCACCTCGTAGTGCTGCTCGTTGGCGGCGTCGGTCTCGATGGCGATCGGGCTGTCGCACAACTCCGCCACGTGGGACATGATGGCCGCCTGCTGCGCTTCGGCGGTCGGCTTGACGTGCTCGCGCAGGGTGGCGGCGAGCCGGCGGCGAATGCCGAACCGGATGACGGGATCGGGAAGAACGCCGCGGGCGAGGAGGTCGTTGATCTGGCTCACTTGAGAGGGGAGGGAGGGTTTCGAAGAATTCAGGAGGAAAGGGAACCGCCGCGGGGCGGCAGGGGAACAAAGGCGCTGGTGGTGCGTTGGTATTCCCGGTAGAGGTCGCCGCGCTTCTCCACGGCGAGTTCCTCGGTCAGGGGAATGCCGGTGACCTTGAGGAGGAAGAACAGCATCGCCAAGGGCGCGAGAACCGCGGTCCATCCCCAGGGCACGGGAAGGGCGACGAGGAAAAGGCCCCACCAGAGGAGGGACTGGAAGAAATAATTGGGGTGACGGGAATAGCGCCAGAGCCCTTCGCGGCAAAGGGCGTTGCGTTCCCCGGCGTGGGCGGCTTTGAAGCGATCCAGCTGGCGGTCGGCGACGGCTTCCCCGCCGAGTCCGATGAACCAGAGCGCGAGGCCGGCGATCTCCAACGGCAGGAAGGCGGTCGCCGGATTGGCGCAGATGAGGGCCAGCGGCAACATGAGGAGCCAGACCAGCAGCCCCTGGGCGAGAAAGAAGCCGAGAAAATTCCGCCCGAGCGCGTCGCCTTGCCAGCGTTCACGGAGGACACGGTAGCGTGGATCTTCCTCGGGGTGATGACGGGCGACGCGGCGCCAGAGGTGGATTCCGAGACGAAGGCTCCACGCGGTGATCAGCAAGGCGATGGCGATTCGCCGCCACGGCCAGCCGTCTCCGAGCGTGGCGTGGAGAATGGCGACCGGGGCGAAGGAGAGCGACCAGGCCACATCGACAAAGGAAAAGTTGTCGTGCCTCACGCTCAAGCGCCAGGTGATCACGAAGATGATCGCCAGCGTCAGCGCCGCCCCCAGGAGTGAAGGAAGCACGGTCATGATGACGGAGAAGGGGAAGAAGATTTCGCGGCCTTCCATCGGCGGGCGGCCGAGTCGAGAGCCGGTCGGACGGCAAGGACGATGACTCCTCCGAGCAGTGGTGCGGTCACGAGCCAGGCCACGATGCAATGCACCATGGTGATCCAGAAATCGGCCAGAAACCCGCCCGGTGATTCGGCGAAGATCTCCAGCATCTGGGGAATGGAGAAGGGGATCGGGGCGGCGCCGAAGAGGAATTCCCCCCCGCGGATGTAGACCGGGATCAGGGCCAGTTGCAGGGGGTAGATGAACCAGTTGATGGACTGCATCACCGGCTGGTTCAGTCGGAAGACGAAGGCGACTACGGTGGTGATGATGGTGGTGGTCCCGAGAATGGGGAACAGCCCGCAGAGGATGCCGGCGGCAACGGCGAAGGAGAGCGCCCGAGGGGTCGCCCCCTGGGTCAGTTGGGTGCGAATCGGCTGGATGAGGCGGCGCTGCCAGAAACCGGTCTTCTCCTCCCCACCTTCCTCCCGGTCACGCCCGGCTCCGGACTCCGTCTGTTTTTCGGAGCCTGGCTGAGGCGGTGCATGGCAGCTCGGGGGCATGGGAGGAGAGAAAAAGCGCGACCGGTTCAGGCAAGGACGCCGTCTTCGCGGTGCAGGGTGACCTGGTTGGCGGGCCGGGTGTAGACGCCCTGGACCACGCTGATGTTGCGGGTCGCGAAGCCGGCTTCGCAATACTTCAGGTAGTAGTTCCACTTGCGGAGGAACTGGTCGGAAAATCCCAGTTCCCGGGCCTCGTCGAGCCGGTCGTTGAAGCGCCGGTGCCACTCGCGGAGGGTGCGGGTGTAGGAGGCGCCGAGGTCCTCGAGATCGTGGAGGAACAGGTCGCCGGTCCGGTTCATGGCCTGGTTCATCCGGCCGATGCTCAGCAGCAGTGAACCGGGAAAGATGTGCTTCTGGATGAAGTCCGCGCCGCGTTTCAGCTCGGCGTGATCGCAATCGGGCACCGTGATCATCTGCACGGCGAGCAGGCCGCCGGGAGCGAGGACCTCGTGGCACTTGGCGCACCAGGTCTCCAGGAACTCATCGCCCACGGCTTCCAGCATCTCGATGGAAACGATCTTGTCGAACTGCCCGTCGAGGTCGCGGTAGTCCTGGAGCCGGATTTCGATCCGGTCCTCCAGGCCGGCCTCGCGGACGCGCCGGGTGGCTTCCTCGTGCTGGGACGGCGAGATGGTCACCCCGGTGATGCGGCAGCCGTAGTTCGTGGCGGCGTGGAGGGCGAACGCGCCCCAGCCGCAACCGATCTCGAGCACGTGATCGTCGGCGGTCAGCTTGAGTTTTCGGCAGAGGGCGTCGTATTTCTCGAACTGTCCCTCCTCCAGCGACTGGTCGGGTCGGGTGAACCTCGCCGAGGAGTAGGTCATGGTCGGGTCCAACCAGAGGCGGTAGAACTCGTTTCCGAGGTCGTAGTGTTCCTCGATGTTGCGCCGGCTCATGGTCTTGCTGTTGGGACGGAGCCGGTGCCGAATGCGGTCCATGAATCGGAGCAAACCGATGCCGGGCAGGCGTTGCGAAGAACCGCGCGCCTTTTCGTCGGCGTGGAGATTTACGATGAACCACTCCAGCGCCGCGCGGATGTCGGGCGTTTCCCAGGCGCCCAGGATGTAGGCCTCCGCGAGGCCGACATTTCCGTAGAGCGCGCAGCGTCGGAAGAAGTCGGGATTCCGCACCGTGATCCGGGCGCGGGGACCGCCGTCCTCGGTGGACGAACCGAACTGCTCCACGGTCCCATCGGGCAACTCGAGTTGCAGTCGCCCGAGCCGGAAACGTCGCAGGGTGGCGAGCAGCGGTTTCCGGAGAAGAGTCTCGAGAAAGGTCGCCGATTCGCCCCGGCTCGGGGCGGAATCGAGGCTCGCGCCGACGGCGGAAGAGAAGGAGGTGGGATCGGGTGGAGTGCTCATGTTCGGGGGGAATCGTGGGAAGTGGGGCGGGGAAGACTGGAATGTGGCCGGTAGAGATCTCTCTGGTCTTCAGGATCGGCGGCCTTGCGAAAGAAGGGCAGTTTCTTGAGCCAGAGTTTCAGCGCCTGCCAGTGGATGCGGGTGATGATGACGAGGGTGAGGAAAGGGTAGCGAATCGAGTACCAAGCGAGGCGGCGATCGGTGAGTTCTCGTTTTTCTCCCCGGATCCAACTGACGAGGATCGTCCGGTCGTTTTCCCGGTCATCGATGTGAATCTCGATTCCGGCCTCGTCGGGCACACGGACGCGAAAGTCGAATTCCGCGGTGAGTCTGGTGAATGGGGAGACGTAGAAATGTTTCGGGGTGGTGAGGTGGAAAAAGCCCGGGCTTTCCGGGGATTCGATGAGGTAGGGCTTGAGTTCGCGGAAGGTGTTGCAGACTTCGACGACGGCGTGAATCGGCACTCCGTCCTCGCCATGAACGAAATAGAAACAAACGGGATTGAAGATGTACCCGAGAATACGCGGCAGGGTCACGAGGCGGACGCGCATTCCCGGCGTGAGAGAAACGCCTTTTTCCTCCAGCCAGGCTGCGAGATTGTCCCGGACCGACGCGCCCGCTCCGACGTCGAGATGATCGCTGTCCCGGAAGGAGTAGAGATTGAATCGACCGTGGCTGAAGAACCGGAGGCGGCGGTCGAGAACGGGGAGTTCCCCGAGATCGAGATCGAGGTAGAAAAGGCGATAGCGGAAGCCGTGTCGCTTCGGTGCGAGCCGTTCGTGGACGACTTCACAGTCGTAGAGGCAGGATTTCAGCGGCGTTCCCATGGATCGCCTCCGAGCAGGGATTCGCAGAGCGTCACGGCCGAGAGCAGGCCGTCCTCGTGAAAACCGTAGCGGGTCCAGGCGCCGCAGAAAAAGGTGCCCGTCTCCCGGCCGGCGGCATGCAGTTCCGGGATGCGCTGCTGCGCGGCGATGGCGTCGAGATCGAAGAGCGGATGCTCGTAGTCGATCTCGCAATGGCGTTCCGTGTCCGGAACCCGGTCGGCGGCATTGAGCGACACGAAGTAGTTCCGTTTCTCGGAGACTCCCTGCAGGCTGTTCATCCAGTAGTGGACAGTGGGGCGTTCGTTCTCGCCGACGACATCCGTGCGGTAGTTCCACGAGGCCCAGCAGCGCCGGGTCTTCGGCATGAAGCGGGAGTCGGAATGGAGCAACACCTCGTTCGGTTGGTAGGCGAAGGGGGTGAGGATCTCCCGCTCCAGTTCGGTCGGCGCCTCCAGCAGGGCCAGCGACTGCGGGGCGTGGGCCGCGAGAATGACCTGGTCGAAAGTCTCCGTCTCCCGTCCCTCGGCAAGAACTTCCACGCCGGCGGGAGTGCGCCGCACCGACTCGACCGGCGTCCGCGTGTGGATGCGGTCGCGGAAGGGCGCGACCATCCGTTTCACATACTCCCGGGAACCGCCCTCCACCGTTCGCCAGGGGTGCTGGGTGTCGAGTCCAAGGAAGCCGTGGTTGTGCCAGAAGCGCAGCAGGGTGACGGCGGGAAACGCCAGCATCTTCTCGGGCGGGGTCGACCACACCGCCGAACTCATGGGGATGAGGTAGCGCTCCAGGAAATCCTGGCCGTAGCCGCGGGCCTCGACATACTCGGCGAGACTCATCGACGCCCATTGCGGTTCGTCCAGCGCCGCGACCGCCTCCTTGTTGAACCGATTCAGCTGGATGAGGAAGCGCCAGTGCCGGGGGTTGAGGAGATTCTTTCGCTGGGCGAACAGGGTGTTGAAGCCGGCTCCGTTCCACTCCACGCCGCTGGGGCCGTGGTGAACGCTGAACGACATCGAGGTGGGCTTCGTGGGCACCTCGAGTTCCGCGAAGAGTCGGATCAGGTTCGGATAGGTGACCTCGTTGTAGACCATGAAGCCGGTGTCGATCGGGACCTCCCGGCCGTCTTCATCCACCGTGATGGTATTGCTGTGTCCCCCGATGTGCGCACCCGCTTCGAAAACGGTAATCTCGTGTCGGCGATGGAGGAACCATGCGCAGCCGAGGCCGGCGATGCCGCTTCCGATGATGGCGATTCGTGACATGAGCGAGCGATGGGGGGCGAGGCGTTCAGGAATCGGGGGCGAGAGAAGTCGTTTCCGCCTCCTGGTAGACCTGAGCCGGCACGCCCTTCAGGTCCCAGATCAAGCCGAGCCGGGCCATTGCCCGAAGCAGGTACCAGGTGATGTCCACTTCATACCAGTAGAATCCCTGGCGCGCCGAGTGGGCGTAGCGGTGGTGATTGTTGTGCCAGCCTTCGCCGAGCGTGATCAGCGCGAGCACGAAATTGTTCCGGCTGTCGTCCGAGGTCTGGAAACGACGGTTCCCGAGCATGTGGGAGAGGGAGTTGATGAAGAGCGTGCCGTGGAGCAGGAAGACCGTGCTGATGAAAAAGCCCCACACGAAGAGCTGCGGACCGGTCGTTCCCAGCCCGGGGGCGAAGCGCTCCAGGAGCGCCCCGAGAATCCAGAGCACGATCCCGAAGAGGATCGGGACGAAGAAGTCGAATCGGTTGAGGAAGCGCAGTTCGGGGAAGCTCGCGAAGTCCTTCACCTTGTCATAGTCGGTGGGGAAGTTCTTCCGACAGGTGAGCCATCCGAGGTGGGACCAGAGAAAACCGCGTTGGCGGGGCGAATGCTTGTCCTCCGCCTCGTCCGAATGGTGATGGTGATGCCGGTGGGTGGCCGCCCACCACAGGGGACCCCGCTGCATCGAGGTATTGCCGAGCAGGGCAAAACAGAACTGCATCGGTCGCGAAGTCTTGAAGGCGCGATGCGAAAAATAGCGATGATAGAATCCGGTGATGGCGAACATGCGGATCACGTAGAGGAAGGCCGCCGCCGCGACCGCGAACCAGCTCCAGCCCACCAGGAAGACCAGCAGGCAACCGGCGTGGAGAAAGACGTAGGGAGCAAGGCGGGGAAGATCGAAACGGTCCTCCTCGCTCGCATCCGGGAGGTCGGGTTGGTAGTCGGAGTCCCACCACTGGAAGATCGCGGTGGAAATGGGCTTCAGGAATTTCACGATTGGTTGGAAGGTATTCGGCCGGCAACGGCTTTCGGATTCACGTTTTTCCCCGGCATGCCGGGAGCGGAAAGGCGGCATCTTGCAAGCAGCGAGGCTCCGGGGCACGCAAAAATTCGCATTTTCATGCCCGTCGCGGGCGGGTGGAATGCGCTTGCCGCTGCCGCGGGGTGGAGAGAGGTTGAGAACAATGATACCTCCGGTCCCCGATTCCCGGCTCTCTCTCGTCGTCACCGGACGCGTTGTCCAGGGACATCGCGTGGCTTCCGGGGGCAACGGCGATCCGAATTTCCCCGGCGGAAGCCTGGCCATGCAGGTTCCTCACTTTCGGAAGCGGGGCCTGGACCTGTCCGGATTCTTCCTGGCGACTCTCAACCTCTCCCTGGCTCCGCGAATCGTGGCCCTGGATCGCGGGCGCGCCGACCACACCTTCCGGCAGGTCGCCTGGCATCCCTCCGAGCCCGCCGAGGATTTCTCCTTCTTCCGCATCGCGATCCGGAAGACCGGCCAGGAGGATTGGATCGACGGGTGGATCTACCATCCTCACCCCGACACCAAGCCCGCCCACTTCCAGCCGCCGAACCTTCTCGAAGTGATTGCGAGGATCCGCATCACGGGAATCGACTACGGAGACGAGGCCGAACTGGCCTTCGATCCAGGGCAGTTGAGTATCGGAGAAAAGTGACGGTTTCGCCATGATCCGGGGGAGATCGTGTGGAAGTCGCGGACGACCAGCTTCGTGGGGAGGGGGCGTCTGTTGCTGCCTCTCAATCGCTTGCATCGCCTCGGAAGGTTCCATGGCTTCGGCCCGCGAAGTCGAGCCAGATTCTCGGCTTCGGGACTGCCCGGGAAAAGGCTTGAGTCGGAAGAGTTCTGTCCAATACTGGGTGCGTTGTTGGCGAGGCTTTGTCCGGCCGCACATCTCGAAAAAATGCCGGCGCGTCCGTTGCCGCTCCATACGCCTTCAGGTGGGTGAGCGGTCCGAACGGTCGATCGTCGGGAAATCTCTCGTTGGCGGGAGAAGAAAATCACGGGAGAAATCCAACTCGTTCGCACCCGAGAAGCAGGAGAGGGCGCGGCCATGAAAGACCTCCCCCATTTTCCAGCAGCATTCACCGCTTCTGAAAGGAATCACATGGACAGATACCAGATACCAGGCGTCAAGACCTTCGAGTTCACCAAGCTGATCGGAGTCGAGAACATCGAGTTTGGCCGCCACGTCATCATCGATGATTTCGTGTTGATCTACGCGAAGGAGAAGATGCGAATCGGCGACCACGTTCACATCGCCAGCTTCACGTCGATCTCGGGTGGCGGAGAATTCTCGATGGGGGATTTTTCCGGTCTTTCCTCCGGGTGCCGCATCGTGACTGGAACGGACGATTTCCGCGACTGGGGTTTCGGGAATCCCACCGTGGCCGACGAGTTCCGCAACCTGGAAACGGCCCCGGTATCTCTGGAGCGTTTTTCCGTCGTGGGCGCGAACAGCGTGGTTCTTCCCGGAGTCACCATCGGTGAAGGCGTATCGGTGGCCGCAAATTCCCTGGTCACGAAAGACCTGCAACCGTGGGGGATCTACCTGGGCAATCGCCGGATCGGAGAGCGGAATCGGGAGGGGGTGCTCAAAAAACACGAAGAATTCCT
>JAUIGT010000281.1 GCA_030432615.1 Verrucomicrobiia bacterium | reverse complement strand
AGGCAGTTGCGGTCGTCGCCATTGACCAACAGGAGTCCGTTCCCCGGCACCAGGCGCGCCAAGTGGCCGAAGGTCTTCTTGACCGCCTTGAGGTCATCGAAGATGTCGGCGTGGTCGAACTCGATGTTGTTGATGATGGCGACCTCGGGCCGGTAGTGAATGAATTTCGAACGCTTGTCGAAGAAGGCGGAGTCGTATTCGTCACCCTCCAGCACCACGTAGTCGGAGCCGTTGAGGCGCGCGCCCTGCTCGAAATTCCCCGGCAGGCCACCGATGACGAAGTTCGGTTTCAGTCCCCCGCTCTCCAGCAGCCAGGTCAGCAGGCTGGAGGTGGTCGTCTTGCCGTGCGTCCCGGTGACCACGTAGTTGTGACGTCCCGGCAGGACGAGCGTGCCCAGCAGGCCCGGCAGCGACAGGTAGGGCAGCTTGCGATTCAGCACCGCCTCGACTTCCGGGTTTCCCCGGCTCTGGGCATTGCCGATGATGAAATAGTCGATCTCGTCGGAGAGATTTTCCTCGCGGTAGCCGTCGAGAATCTCGATCCCGGTCTTCTCGAGGAAGCTCTTCATGGGATCGTAGACGTGGGAATCCGAACCGGTGACCTCGTAACCCGCCTCCCGGAACGCCGCCGCCACCGAACCCATGGCGGTGCCGCAGATGCCCATGAAATACAATCGCTTCGGAGTTTCGTCGAGGAGGCTCATCGGAGAAAAAGACAGGAGGAAGGGGAGAGAAAGGTGGTGAAATTCCGCAACCGGGAAACGGCACTCCTACCCGCGAATCCCGGACGACGCAAGGCGACTCCGGCAGGGCAACCCGCGACAATCGCGGTGGCCGGAACCGCCGGTTTCGTGGTAGGAAAGGGGCAGCCCGTGTCGCTTTCCGAATTCCCCTCCCCCGCTTCTCCTTCGCCGCCCCTCAAGCGGGGCGCCCGCCGCCGTTTCTGGCGGATGTTTTTCCGCGCCCTGGGAATGCTGGTGCTCCTGCTGGTCGCGATCACCGGCTGGGGAACGTGGTATTTTCATCCTCCGGTCATCGCGGGGCCGCCCACGGTCTACGGCCAGCGCCACGGCCACGACCTCACCTACCGCGCGCTCACCCCGACGAAGAACGCCAACGGTCGCGGGATCCTCTTCATGGTCAGCGGCAGCTGGAAATCGAATCCGAAGGCCGTCGAACCATGGATCGTGGCACCCCTCCTGCGGCGCGGCTACACGGTCTTCGCCGTCTGTCACCTCTCCCAGCCGAAGGCCTCGGTGATGGAAATCGTGGCCGACATCGAGCGCGCCGTGCGCCATATCCGCCATCACGCGGCGGACTGGAACATCGATCCCGATCAGCTCGGCATCAGCGGCGCCAGCTCCGGCGGCCATCTCTCCCTGATGCTGGCGACCCGGGGCGGCCCCGGTGATCCGGAAGCAATCGACCCGGTCGAACGGGAAAGCAGCGCGGTGCAGGCGGCGGCCGTCTTTTTTCCCGTCACGGACCTGCTCAACCTCGGCGACTCCACCGAGAACCCCGGTGACGGCGGACCGCCGATCCACTACGTCAAGGCCTTCGGCCCCGATGCCGATCACCTCCCGACCTGGAAGCTCACCGGTCGAGACGTTTCTCCCATCTACCACACCGGTCCCGACCTGCCGCCCGTCTTCCTCATTCACGGCGATGCCGACACGCTGGTGCCGGTCGACCAGAGCACCCGTTTCGTCGAGACCGCCCGAGAGAGCGGTGCCACGGTGGAACTGATCATCCGCCGCGGAAAAGCCCACGGCTGGCTGACCATGGTCTGGGACCTGCACCGCTTCGCGGACTGGTACGACCGCTACCTGTTCGACGAGTAGTCGGGAGGGAGGGGATCAGCGCGCGGTCAGCTCGGTATCATCGACCGACTCCAGCAACGCACGCAGGTTGTAGTGCGTGTAGCGCGTCTCGCTGGCGACGTTCTCGGAGTCGGCATTGGCCACCCAGAAATCGAGGGTGTCGGGCGCGAAGAGCACCGACTGGATGTTGGAGTTCATGCAGACGGGCGGATCCATCAGGACACGGGCGGAATCGGCGTCGAACTTCCCGAAGTTCGCCTCGACCCGATCGACGAGGGTCTCGTAACGATCACCCGCCGACATGAGCACGGTGTCCTTCACCGGGCGTTCCAGTTGCGGATGCGATTCCCCGCTCCAGACGGTCTCGAAGATTTCGGGCGTGGTCTTCAGGCCCACGGCCCGGTGCGACTTGGCGTCGGAAATCACGTAGTAGTATTCGCAGGTGCGCGGTCCCGCGCGCATGATCTCGACGGCCTGATCGAGAGTGTCCGCCTTCTCCATCACTTCCCGCATCAGCTGGGCCATCGGCTTGCCGTCCCAGTTTCCCTCGCCGCGGCCGCCCATTTCCCCCATCGCGACCTGCTTCTCGTTCATGGCGGTCACCGAACCGATGAACCCGGCGTAACTGACGTTGACCCAGGCGTTGCCCTCGTCGGGCTGCATGATCATGACCACCGCGTTCTGCTCCAGGCCGAGCCCGCGCAGGTAATCGAGCACGCGACCGTGGTAGAGCTTGCCATCGACGGTGGCGGCCCCGTGGAGGGCAAAACCGGAACAGTGGAAGAGTTCGGGAAAGAAATTCGCCAGCCGAACCTCCTGCGGATGCAATCCGGCCGCCTCGGCAATGGCGTCCATCTCGCGGAGATAACGCTCGTCGATGAAGGGTTCGAGCCGGCCCTGGGCCTCCTCGATTTCCCCGAAGAACCAGCGTCCCTTTTCGAAGGAACTGCCGACCCCGACGCCGTAGACGATGCGATCGATGAGGTCGCGCACCTCGTTCCGCAGGAGCGTGCCGTGCTGCTCGCCCATCTCCTCCGGCGTGCCCTTCAGGAAGAGAACGCGGGTGCCGTCGATCATCTCCAGCCGTCCCTTGCCGTGGGTGGCGACCACCCTTTGCGAGCCATCCAGCGGCGGCAGCGTGGGGATCTTGGCGTTGAGGTTGTCGATGAGAACATTGGCAAATTTTTCCAAATGCGAAAGGGCGACGCGTTCCGGCTTCTGTCCCTCGGCCAGCGGAAGCCCCCATTCGAGTCCGTCGGCATCGGCACCGCGCACCCAGCCGAAGGATTCGAAGCCCAGCTTGATCCGCTTGCCTGCCGCCCTTGCGCCCACCGCCGCGAGTCCTCCCGCGCCATCGGTCGTCAATTCGATCTCCAGGTCTTCCGGGATGCCGATCAGCCGGGCCATGAAGGAACGGGGGCGCGCCTGGTAGCTTCTTTTCTCCCCGATCACGGGCTCCACCCGGAAAACGGCCGGGAGCAGCGCCAACTGCCAGCGGGGAACGGGATTTTCGAAGGCGGGAAGCCGAACCGGCGCGACGCTGTCGGGATCGGAGACAAAACGCGGCACCTCGTTGGAGCCCTCGATAGCCAGGTCCTGGTGCGGCACCGAAATCCAGACCGTGTCCCCGTCCCGGCCGACGCGGTAGCCGTTTCCTTCGACTTCGGCTTCCAACCTCAGACGATCGGGAAACTGCGCCGCCAGCTCGATTTCCCGCTTCGCGAGCGTCTTGGGCATTCCCTCGACATCGAGCACCCGGATTCTCGCGGTGATGGCATCGCCGGAATGGCCACCATTTTCGTCGCCGCGAAGCCGCTGATCGAACCGCAGGATCGCGGCGCCGAGATCCCGGGATTCCTCGCTGGTCAGCGGTCCGAACCAGAGCACTGCCGCCGACGCGGCGATCACGAGGAGAAAGAGCAGGAAACGAGAGAATGATTTCACCTCGACAGCATCTCACGATCCCCTCCGGACGGGGAAGCGTTTTCCTCGGCAAGATCGCGGCGGATTTGCTCCTCCGTAGAACGGGTCTCCCGAGTCCGTTCCCGCCCCAGGGCAAGCGATTGAACGGGCCTGGAGACCCGTTCTACTTCCTCAATCCCTGGGTGGCTTCTCCGTGGCCCTCGGTGCTTGGAAAAAGAGCGCGCCCTTCGTCTTCGTCTTGCGTCGGTAGACCTTGTCGCCGCAGCCCACGTAGAGCCAGGCGTGGTCCGGTCCGGCGAAACAGACGCTCACCAGGTTGGCGTCCTGCGGCTTGGCGATGACCCCGCCCATGCGGCCGGTGGGATCGAACATCTGCAGGCCCATGGCGGTGGTCACGTACCAGCGTCCGTGGATGTCGGTGGCCATGCCGTCGCCCTTGGCCACCTCCGGATCCGCCACCGGCGTCCGCATCGGCATGTAGGGCTGGGCGGCGTCGAGAGTACCGTCCTTCTTGATCCGGAAGGCCCACACGAACTTCCCGCCGTGATCCGAAACCGCCAGCGTTCCCTGGTCGGGCGAGAGCGAGATCCCGTTCGGCTTGGTGACATCGCCGCTGCTGACGACGGTCATTTTGCCCTCGGGATCGATGCGCCGGATCTCCGAGGTCGGCGTCATGGTGAAGTAGAGATTGCCGTCATGGGTGACCACGAGGTCGTTGGGCCGGACCTCGTCCGCGAGCTGGGTCATCTTTCCGTCCTTGTCGAAGCTGACCACGATCCGCCCCCGGGCCACGCAGGCGTAGAGCTTTCCATCGGCTCCCCATTGCAGCCCGCTGATCCCGGCCGCGTCCTGGATGAACTCGCTGACCTTGCCCTCGAGATCGACCTTGTAGACGGCCGTGCCGTCCTTGACGTCGGAAAAGTAGAGATTGCCCTCGGCGTCCGTGCAGAGCCCGTCGGTGAACCCATATCCCTCGGCGACCACCTCCCAATCCTCGCCCTCGATCAGGACCTGGGTCAGGGGCATGTCCTGGCTCCGTGAAGTCAGCGGGATCGCTAAAGCAACGGCAAGGGCGAATCGGAAGATCGGGTTCATGCGGGAAAAGTTTTCAGTTTTCAGAATTCAGTTTTCAGGAAACGGGTGGGGCCCAGGGCAAACCTTGTCGAGTTCATACTCAGCGTTCGTTTCCGGCCTCTGAAAACTGAAAACGGAACGCTGAAAACTTCAAAGTTCGAGTTCCTTCCAATCCCGCCACAGCCAGCGCAGGGTATCGGGCAGGATGGCCCCGCCGTGACGGGCGGAGTGGCCGCCGGTTCCCATCACGAACTTGTAGTCGTAGCCGGAGAACTCCAGGGCCGCCGCCATCTGCTTGTTGGCCAGAGGCCAGTTGCCGTGGAGATTGTCGAGGTCGTTCTCGCCGTCCTGGAGGAAGACGCGCAGCGGCTTGGGATCCTCCTTGCGGATGAGGGCCTCGTAGACGTGACCGCCCCGGATGTTGGTGAAGCTGCCGATGTGGCTGACCACCTTGCGGAAGGCGTCCGGACGTTCCCAGGCCACGGTGAAGGCGGCGATGCCGCCCGAGCTGTTGCCGCAGGTGGCGCGGGCATCCGGGTTTTCGGTCAGCTTGTACGACTTGCCGACCTCCGGGAGGATTTCCTCGAGCAGGAAGCGGGCGTTCTGGTCGCTGAGGGTGTCGTATTCGAAACTGCGATTCTTGCGCGGTTCGGCGCCCTCTCGGTCCGGGGGAACCACGCCCGGATTGATGAAGATCCCGATCGTCACCGGCATCTCGCCGGCGTGGATGAGATTGTCGAAGACGATGGGCACCCGCGAGTGCCCCTTCTCGTTGACGAAACCACCGCCATCGAAAAACACCATCACCGCCGCCGGCTTCGAGCCGTCGTATTGGGCGGGCACGTAGACCCAGTAATCGCGGACCGTTCCCGGGAAGATCTCGCTCTCCCAGATGTGCTGGGTGACCTTCCCCTGGGGCACCCCGTCTTTTCGCTCTGCATCGGGGCCGGGCTTGTAGTCGTCCTGGGAAAAAGCGGAACCGGCGAGCCCGAGCAAGGCGACGAGCGCGGCGATCCCCCATCGCGTGGTGGAAATTCGCATGACCGCCACGTTGCCAACGCGCCCCGGTTTTGGCAATGGCGAATACAAGGCTCGTTGGAGTCGAGGTTGGAGTCCGGGCTTCGGCCTGCCCATCATGCCGGGTTTCGAGGCGGTTGCAGGCGGAAGCCTGCACTCCAACCCCGTTCTTGCTTCCAGAGCGAAGAAGCGATACAGGCTCACTCATGGGAAAAACCGGCTACGACTATGCTCCGTCCTCGAAAACCCTGTCCCCGGTGGTGGAGCCGGGCGATTTCGTCTTCTCCGTCACCGGCCTCGACCACGGCCATATTTTCGGTCAGACCAATGGCCTCATCGACGCGGGGGGCACGCTGAAATTCGTCTACGATCCCGATCCGAAGAAGGTCGAGGATTTCCTCGGTCGCTATCCCCAGGCCACCGCCGTCGATTCCCTCGAAGCCATCCTCGAGGACGAGGAAACCGTGTGTGTCTCCTCCGCCTCGGTTCCCTGCGACCGCGCTCCACTCGGCGTGCAAGTGCTGCGAGCCGGGAAGCACTACTTCACCGACAAGTCCCCCTTCACCACCCTGGAACAACTCGAGGAGGTGAAACGCGTCGTCGCCGAAACCGGGAAACGCTACTTCTGCTACTTCTCGGAACGCCTCCACAACGAGTCCTCGATGAAGGCGACGGAACTCATCAAGGAAGGCGCCATCGGCGAGGTCCTCCAGGTCATCAATCTCGCCCCCCACCGGATGTCGAAGGACGCGCGACCGGACTGGTTCTTCGAGAAGGACAAGTACGGCGGCATCCTCACCGACATCGGTTCGCACCAGTTCGAACAGTTCCTCGCCTTCACCGGCGCCACCGACGGCACCGTGAATTTCGCCCGCGTCGCCAACCTCACCGCGCCCGACAAGCCGGGACTCGAGGATTTCGGGGAAGCCTCCCTGACCATGGACACGGGCGCCTCCTGCTACTGCCGCATCGACTGGCTCACGCCCGACGGGCTGCGCGTCTGGGGCGACGGACGGGTGTTTGTTGTGGGCACGAAGGGAACCATGGAGATCCGCAAGTACATCGCCCTCGCCCGCCAGGAACCCGCCAACAAGATTTTCCTGGTTGATGGCGAGGAAGAACACGAGATCGACTGCGACGGCAGCACCGGCTTTCCCTTCTTCGGCGAGATGATTCTCGACATCCTCGAGGGCACCGAAACGGCGATGACCCAGGAGCACATCTTCAAGGCCGCCGAACTTTCCATGGTGGCCCAGAAACTGGCTGACGAAGCCAACGCAACGGCCCGCTGAGCCGGAGGAAAAACCGACCGTGGATACCGATCCCGATCCCTTCGTCTTCGGTCCCGACACCGAGATGTGGCGGATCAATCGCGAACGCTGCGGTCTCTTCTTCGGTCCCGCGGCGGCGATTCTCCAGGTTGCTCATCCGCGCATCGCACAGGGCGTCCACGATCACAGCCGCTTCCGGACCGACACCCTCGGTCGCCTTCGCCGCACCTTGGAGGCCACCAACCGCATCGCCTTCGGCCGCCACTCGGAGGCCGAAACCACCCGGCAGCAGCTCGCCCGAGTCCACGCCAGGATCGAGGGAAAAACAGCGCCCGGCGTGCCCGGTCCCGAAACCTACTCGGCCGCGGAACCCGACCTGCTCCTGTGGGTGCTGGCCACCCTCATCGTCGCGGCCCTGGACGGCCACGAGTTCGTCCACGGTCCGCTTCCCGGCGAGAGAAAGCAGGCCTTCTATCGCGACATGGTCCGCTTCGGCACCTACTTCGGCGTGGCGGAAACGGATTGCCCGGCGGTCTGGCCGGAGTTCGAAGACTACTACGAATCGATGATCCACGGCGAACTCCTCGGCAGTCATCCGATCTGCGCGGAGGTGAGCCGCGGCATTATCGATCCCCGCGACAGCGCGTTCGCACGCACCCTGGGGCGCCTGATCGATTTCCTGCCCGTCGAAACCCTGCCCGAACCGGTTCGCAGCCGCCTCGGGATACTATCGACACCCTGGACCCGCGCGCGGATGCGAGTCCTGGTCCGCAGCGTGCCACACTGGTTTCCACGACTTCCAGCTCGACTGCGGTTCTACCCCGAGTATCGCAACGCGCGAACATCCCTCGCCGGCGGATAGAGCCGCTACGCCAGCATGCCCTTCACCAGGTGACCGTGGATGTCGGTCAGGCGGAAGCGCCGTCCCTGGAAGCGGAAGGTGAGGCGCTCGTGATCGATGCCCAGCAGGTGCAGGAGCGTGGCGTGGAAGTCGTGCACGTGGACGGGATCCTCGGTGATGTTGTAGCCGAAATCGTCGGTCGTTCCGATGGTCGTTCCCGGCTTCACCCCGCCACC
>JAUIGT010000280.1 GCA_030432615.1 Verrucomicrobiia bacterium | reverse complement strand
TCGTGAAACCGAACGATGTCGATGGGCTGGCACGGCTCATCCGCCGATTCGCGACCGATCCCGATTTCCTGGGCGCTCAATCGAAGCGCAACCTCGCGGTTGCGAGGCGGTTCGTGGGCAACCACCTGGACGCGGAGCGCCGCGCCTTCTACGAGGAGGTTCTCCGGGCCACCCGGAAGCGGAAGTAGGTCTCGCTCCGCCCACTTTCGCAACCCACTGGACCCGTCGCTGGTGATTTCCCGACCTGATCCGAGCGGAGTGATTGGCAAACGCTCCCCCTTGCCAGATCTAAAAAATACCCGGACGACTCGCGTGGCCCCCCGGTTGTCGGGGCGAACCGGAACGAGGCACTCGAAGGACGAAGCTCGCATCCCCCTTCCCCAACTCCACCAATGGTCCAGAGGAAGTGGGAGCCCGGCATCAGCCGTTTCGGGTATTCGGCTTGCTGTTGCCGAAGACCGATTTCAGGTCGCTGATCTTCGTGAGCACCTGCCGTCCGTCCTTCTCCGCCACGGTGCCCGTCAACCGGATCGGGGTGCCCACGTGGTAGGGAAAGTTGAAATCGTGGAAATCCTTGAACTCGATCTCGATCCGGACCGGCTGCTGCCCGGCCACGTCCAGGTAGAAGACCTTGGCCTCGTCGAGATTGTCGGACATGCGGAGCCGCCCCTGCACCGTCATCTTCCCGCCCTCGACCTTCGTCCAGCTCTCGAAAGGACGTTCCCGATACTCGTCGAAAGCGCCGCCATCGAGCCCGGGAAGCGGTTCCGTGGCGCCACCGTATTCGGCCACGTCGATACCGAAGTTCCGCATCAGCGCGAGGTGCAGGCGGCTGAGATCCTGGTTCTGCGAGTAGCGCAGGTAGCGCCCGGTCTTGAGGCGACCGCCGCCCTTCCCGGCGAGGACGATGGGAATCCGCTGGGCGGTGTGGTTGTCGGAATGCCCCATCCCGGATCCAAAGAGGACGATGGAGTGATCGAGCAGGGTTCCATGGTGATCCTTGTAGGACTTCAGGCGGTTCAGGAGGTAGTCGAACTTCTCCATGTGCCAGAGGCTGATCTTGAGCAGCCCGTCGATGTTGTGGCGGCTGAAGTTGCGGAAGAAGTGGGAGAGATAGTGATGCTGCTCTTTGACCCCGAGGAAATCGAAGATCATCCGCGAATTGCTGTTTCCCAGCATGTAGGAAATGCAGCGAGTCTGGTCCGTCCACATTGCCAGGGCGACGAGATCGAGCATGGTCTCGACCTGCTCGTTCAGGTTCGCCGCCGGAGCGGGACGCTCCAGTTTCGAGAATTCGGTCCGGACCGCCGAAGCCGCCTGGCCCATGGTCTCCAGGCGCTGCTCGGTTTCCCGCAGCACCGTGAAATACTCGTCGAGCGTCTCGTCGTCCTCGCGACCCGTCTTCCGCCGGAGTGCCCGGGCGTCGTCCGAGACCCGGTCGAGGAGACTCGACATTCTCGCTCGCTGCGCGGGGTCGCTCATCGGGTTGCGGAAGAGCCGGTCGAAGATCAACTGGGGATCACTCTCCCGGGGAATGGGATCGCCCTTCTCGTCATAGGAGATGTAGCTGCAGCCGATCTGGTTGGTGAAAAGCCCCTCGGTGGTCAACTCCAGCGAGCGCGTCGGCGTGTCACCGCCGATCCTGTCCGCGATGAACTGATCCACGGAAGCGGTCTTGGTGTTGTCGCAGCGACCGGCGAGGAAACGCCGCGCCGAGTTGGCGTGCGACGAGAACCCGAAGTCGCCCATGTTGTCGAGGATGAGCAGATCGTCACGGTGCTTCGCGAACGGCGCCATCAGCGGCGACATCCGGAAATCAAACTCCGTTCCGCCATTGATGTTCCACGAGGGAGGATGCACCCCGTTCGGCTTGAAGAGCGTCATGAACCGGAGCGGGGGCTCGGCTTCCCCGGCAAGGTTCTTCGCCACCGCGTTCTCCATCAGGTTGAGAAACGGCAGGGGCACGAGGGCTCCGGCGGCTCCTCGGAGAAAGTGGCGGCGATCGATGTTCCAGTTTCTTTTCATTTCCGGTCGGGGTTCCTACATTCCGTGAAAGGAACGCTCTCGGCAATCCCGCAGATCAGGTCCCTCCAGGTTCCGTTCGATTCCAGGATCTGCGCAGTCAGGGCATCGACCGTGGGGCGATCGTTCCGTTCCAGCTTTCGGCAGAGCGCATAGGCCAGCATTCGCTCGACCGCGTTGCGGACGATCTTCTCGCGCTGGGTCGTCAGCAGGAGCTGATGCAGTTCCTCGAAATCGGCAAAGGATTCGCCGCTCGGCAGCTGGCCGCTGGTATCGATGTCCCCGGGAGCACCGACCTCTTTCTTCTTCTTTTTCCCGATCGACTGCCCCGCCCCGATGACACCCCCGTTCTTGTCGTAGCCCTCCAGCGCGAAGCCGAGCGGATCGATCTTGTCGTGGCAGAGGGCGCAGGACTTGTCGGCGCGGTGGGCCTCGAAACGCTCCCGGAACGAAAGGTCCATCCCCTTCGGGCTCGCCTGGATCGGTGGGACGTCGGGCGGAGGTTCCCCGAGATGTTCCCCCAGGACCTGGCGCAGCATCCAGGTTCCCCGCAGGATGGGTCCCTCGTTCATCCCCAGCACTCCCGGCATGGTGAGAATTCCGGCCCCGCGTTCGGAGGCCGAATCCTCGAGCACGATTTTCTGCAGCGGCATCGCCATCCGCTCGATTCCCTTTGGCTTGACGAATTTCTCCAGTTGCTTCCGGTCGCTGCCGTAGAAATCCGCGATGAGCGCATTGAGGAAAGTGACCTCCGAATCGATCAGTTCGATCACCGGCCGATCCTCGGTGAAGAGGTAGTGGAGAAAATCGAGCGGCTGAGTCCGCAGAGCATGCAGGTAGGGCGGATCGTTCCGCTCGTGGTGAATCTGGTCGAGAAGGAGCCACTGGTAGCCGAAACTCTCCGCCAGGCTGCGCGACTTCGGGGAAGCCAGCATGCGATCGACCTGGGCGACGAGAATCTCCCGCTCGTGCAGTCTTGCCTGCCGGGCCAGCGCAAACAACTCCTCGTCCGGCATGTCCTCCCAGAGGAAATAGGAGAGCCGTTCCGCCAGTTCGAAATCATCGACCTCCTGCCGCTCCCTTTCGGGATTCGTCTCCATGAGAAATCCGCGATAGAGGAAGGCGGGAGACATCAGCAGCGCCTTGAACTCTTCTTTCAAGGCCTCGGCCAGGTCGTCCCCGGATCGTCCCTCGAGGCCCCGGACGATCTCGGCCATCCGGTCGTCGGGAAGGTCGCGTCGCAGTGCCCGCGGGACGAATTCCCGGACCAGCGTTTCCGCCTCGGCAGCGTCCGACACCTTGCGCTCCGCGAAGTACCGCTCCAGCGCCCGGTCCGCCAGGTAGGAATACTGGTCCCAGATCGTCGTCGAGAGCCGCGCTCCATGAGTGTCGTTCACGAAGCCGCTCGCTCCCGGCGGATCCGTGGGGAGCAATTTGAGAACGAGCGATTTCTCGGCCACGGTCTGCTCCGCCTCGGCGATGTTCACCTTCAGGTCGAAGCCGAACAGGCTCCGCAGGGTGTTGCGATATTCGGGACCGGAAAGACGGCGGGGCCGGAGTTCGCCCGGCATCGATTCGATCTCGCCGAAGAATTCGCCCTCGATCCATCCGAGGACCGCGGCCTTCTCCCCCTCCCCCGGCTGTCGTTCGTCCTCGGGAGGCATCTCGCCATCCTCGAGCACGAGGGAAACCGTCTCCCACAGGTCGGGGTGAAGCTCGGCATCCGCCATCGAAAGGAATAGGGAGAAATCGACGTCACCTTTGGTTTTCTCCGCCCCATGACAGGCGAGGCAGTGCTTTTCCAGGAAGGGACGCACCTTCGTCTCGAAATCGGAACCGGCCGAATTCGAGGCGAACATCAGTCCCGCAACCAAGGACAGCCTGGTGAGATTGCGCACCATGGAACGGATATTCGCGAATGAATCACGATCCGCAACCTACGCGATACCGAAGGAAAACAGGAGGGCCTTTCCCTTCTTCGTTCCCGGGAATCGAGAAATCTTCTCGGCATCCGACTACGTTTTCCCTACCTTCCCTGCCCTGGAAAAATGAAACCCCCACTCGCAGTTCTTCTCTTCACTTTCCTTACCGTTCAGGCGGCCTTCCTTTCGGCCCAGAATTTTCCGCCCCTGCCCGATCCCGACGGCAAGCCCGCCGACATGAGCCGACCGGTCCAGGTCTATCTCCTGATGGGCCAGTCCAACATGCTGGGCATGGGAAAGATCACGGGCGGTGAAGGTTCGCTGGAACTGGCGGTGAAGGAAAAGGGTCTCTACCCCTACCTCATCGACGAGGCCGGCAACTGGACCGAGCGCCGGGACGTCCGCAACGTGCTTGTGATGGGCAGCGGCACCGGCGGCGCCAAAAAGACCGTGAACGAATGGATGGGAATTCGGAACGGCAAGATCGGGCCCGAGATCGGGATCGGATACCACCTCGGCGAGGCCGTCGATGCCCCGGTCCTGATCCTCAAGAGTTGCATCGGCAATCGCGCCCTCGGCTGGGACCTGCTGCCACCCGGCAGCGAGGGTTTCGAGTTCACCGACTCCAAGGGAAGGACCTGGGTGCATCCCGGCTACCGAGGGTCGCCGGAGAAGTGGGAGAAAGGCACCGAGCCCCAGGCGATCAATTGGTATGCCGGCATGCAGTATGACGGCGACGTCGCCCGGGCGAAGCAGGTTCTCACCGAACTCGACGAGTTCTATCCCGGAGCCACGAACTACGAGATCGCCGGTTTCTTCTGGTGGCAGGGAGATCGCGACAGCCGGAGCGAGGCTCTCTCCAGCCGCTACGAGCACAACCTCGTGCATCTCATCAAGCAACTGCGGAAGGACTTCGAGGCCCCGGACGCCAAGTTCGTCTGTGCCTCGCTCGGCCAGACCGAAAAGGGCGCCACCGACGGCGGTGGAGAGATCCTCGACGCCATGCTGGCGGTGGACGGCAACTCCGGCAAGTATCCCGAGTTCCGGGGCAACGTGGCCGCGGTCTACACCCATCCGCTCTCGAAAGGCGGGAGCTCCGGCGCCCACTACAACGGCAATGCCGAGACCTACATGAACGTCGGCGAAGCCATGGGCCGGGCCATGGTCGACCTGTTGAAGTCGCGGCGCTGATTCGATCTCCGACGGATCCGCTTATTTCGGAATCTGGTTCACCACCTCGTCGTGGAGCCAGTCGAGCATCCGCTCGGGCCACTTCTGGAGGCTGAGGCGTTGCGAACGGGTGCCCATCCCGAACCCGTGACCACCCCGTGCGTAGAGGTGGGCCTCGTAATCGACCCCGATCTCGCGAAAGCGCTGCATCAGGTTGAGCAGAACGCTCGCGTGATTGTCGTCCGCGGCGATGAGCATGAACGCCGGAGGGGTGTCGTCCGGCAACTTCGAGGGGATGCCCATCGGGCCCGGATAGACGAGCATCTGGAAATCCGGTTTCGCGTCGAGCCGATCGACGGGATCCTCCGCGTCGGGATCGCCGGCGCCGGGCTTGTAGCAGACGATCGAGACCACCTCGCCCCCGGCCGAGAAACCCAGCATTCCCACCTTTTCCGGATCGATCCCGAAGTCCTCCGCCCGGTGCCGCACCATGCGGATGGCCCGCTGTCCGTCCTGGAGGACGTGTTCCTCGAACTTGTAGGGCAGGCCCGGCTCCCGCGAGAGGCGGTATTTCAGGACGAAGGCGGTGTAGCCGTGCGAGGCGAGGAACTTCGCCGGATCGTATCCCCCGCCCTGCATACCCAGCTTGCGAAGCCCGCCCCCGGGCGCCACCACGATGGCGACCCCATTGGCCTTGCCCTCTGGCGGACGAAACGCGGTCAAGGTCGGGAAGTGGATGTTGGTCACGCTCCCCTTTTCCAAGACCTCGGGCTCGTCCTTGCGATCCTCGAATCCGGGAGCGCCGTCCTCCCAGAGCGGGATCACCTCGCCCTCCTGTGCCGTGGCCACGGCGGCGTGAAAAAGAAAACCGAGGACGAGGATACGCGGAAAGAACGGGGGGAAGATGAGCTTGTTCATGAGAGGCTTTTCCCGGATTATGGTGCCGAAGCTCTTCCTTGTCATCTCCGGCGTCGCGCGTCGCAATCGGCCATCCCTACAAGGGAGATCTCCGTGAATGCGTGCCTGAAATCGCCGCCGCCGCGAACGAACCTGCCCACTTCCCACCTCTCCGCCCTGACGATGACCTCGCCCGATCCCGACAAGACCCCTTCCCCGGACGCCGGTCGCCGCCGGTTCCTCCAGCAATCCTTCGCCGGCACCGCGGCCGCCGCCGCCGGCCTGACCATCGCCTCGACCTCCCACGCCCATGCCCGGGAAGTCGCGGAGGCGGCGGAACCGGAAGTGACCAACGACGTCGATGTCCTCGTGGTCGGGGGCGGCACCGCCGGACACGTGGCCGCCATCCAGGCGGGGCGAGCGGGAGCGAAGACGATGATCATCGAGCGCAACAGCCAGCTCGGCGGCACCACCACCACCGGCGGCGTGGCCTTTCCCGGACTGTTCGATGCCTGGGGCAAGCAGGTCATCGCCGGGATCGGCTGGGAACTGGTCAGGGAGAGCGTGGAAATGGACCAGGGCACCCTGCCGAATTTCGCCAAGGTGCCACAACGTCACTGGCAGAACCAGGTCTTCACCAACCAGTTCCTCTACGCCATCCTCGCCGAGGAAAAGTGCGCCGAAGCCGGCGTGGAGATCGCCTACTACGAGTTTCCCCAGGCGGTGAAGAAGACGGACGGCGGCTGGGAGGTCGACTGCGTCGGCTTCGGGACGAGGCGGAAAGTGCGCTGCAAGCAACTCATCGACTGCACCGGCGGCGCCGAGGTCGTGGGGATGGCGGGATTCCCGCGCCTGCGCGAGGACGAGCGCCAACCGGGCTCCTACCTCTTCATGCTGGGCGAGGAACACGAGCCGGGCCGGAACCAGATCCACCGGCTCTATGTCCACGGCGCCGACTCCACCAATTCGCGCACCGCGACCGAGGCCAACCTGACCGGCCGGAAATCGATCCTCGCCAAGGTGCGAAAGGAAGGCAAACGCCTCATGCACCTGCAGCCCGAGACCGGGTTTCGCGAGAGCTACCGCATCGAGGGCGAGACGGTGGTCACCGTCAACGACTACACCTCGGGCCGCGTGTTCGAAGACGCCATCAGCTACGCCTTCTACCCGGTCGACCTCCACACTCGCTCGGGCGTGAAACCCAAGCCGCTCAAGCCGGGAACCGTGCCGACCATTCCCCTGCGGGCCCTGGTTCCGAAAGGCAGCCGGGACCTCCTCGTCGCCGGCCGGTGCGTCAGCAGTGATCGCCTCGCCAATTCTGGCCTCCGGGTCCAGGCCTCCTGCATGGGCATGGGGCAAGCCGCCGGGGTGACCGCAGCCCTGGCCGCGAAGTCCGGATCGACCCCGCGGGAGGTTCCGCTCGCGGAGATTCACGCGCTGCTGAAGGAGCACGGTCAGATCGTTCCGGGAAAGGCGTAGACCGGTGATGAACCGGAAACGAGGTTTCGTCACCCTGCTCACCGCGTTCACCTTCGTCGTCCTCGCGGTGTCGGGCGTCCTCGCCTTCGCGCGACCATTCTCGATCCTGGTGGTCGGGCTGCACGCGCTGATGGGGTTCGTTTTTCTGGGGCTCGTCGCTCTCCACGCCACCAACAACCTCGGGCATCTCTCGCGCTACTTCCGGGGCCGGGGACTCTGGGCAACGCTTGCCCTGACCTTGGGATTGACCGCGCTTTTCCTCTGGCAGCCCGGCCCGGTGAAAGGGGTTCTCGGCTTGAGCCAGAACCTCGGACCGGCACTGGATCGATTCGAGGTGACCGAGACCGGCCTCGTCTACGACTACGCCCCAGCCCCCTCCTACCGGATGTCCCTCGAAGTCCGGGCCGGGACCGCCTTCGATCGAGACAACCCACCCCGTTTCGCGATCTGGCTGGAGAACGCCTCCTTCTACCACATCAAGACGCTTCACGAGCCTCCGGATTCGGGCGCGGCTCGCGAGTCGCTCCCCTACTGGGATTTCAAGCGACGCGGTTGGGAGGAGGCGCGTCGAGAGGCGGAGGAATCCGGGAAAAACCTCGCCGAGCAACTCGACGTCGATGCCATTTCCGAACCGACGCAGAACAGTTCCTTTGATCCGGCGGACTACATCCTCCCCGCCGACCCGGAGAACCCGATGCCCTACCGCCTTCTTCTCGAGATC
>JAUIGT010000279.1 GCA_030432615.1 Verrucomicrobiia bacterium | reverse complement strand
CTTCCGGTCCGCCGTGTCGCGCTTTTCTCGCAGGGCCTTGATCTCCACTGCCAGTTCCCGGCGCTTGTCGGAGATGTCCTGCAGCTTCATGCCGCTCTCATCCACCACATCCGCCCAGTCGTCGGTGCGAAAGACGGAAGCGGGCAGGCCCTCGCTGTTGACCAGGTTGGCGCCCTCGGGATTCGAGGCCCAGGCATAGCGAACGGCGACCGGATTCTTCACGTCGGGACTGCTGACGATCACGCTGTCCTTTCCATCGATCTTCGCGTCGGCCCAGTGCCAGACCTTGTCCTCACCCGCGATCTCGAATCGCTGCAGGTCCCCACCCTCCCGCGCTTTCAGCCCGCCGCCGGTGTAGTGGAAGGTCACGCGGATGGCCCCTTCTCCGGTCTTCTCGTGGGATGCATAAAGCGGACCGGAATAGACCGGCAGATCCTGGTCGTAGTCTTTCGCCAGCGCCCAGAGCGCGAGTCTTTCACCGACGTCCTTCTTGTTCTTCGGGTGAATGTCGTCGGCCTCGCCGATGTCGTTGATGATGGCCATGCCGGTCTTGGGCGTGGTGTCGAGCACCAACCGCATCCGGTCCTGCAGCAGCGGCCAGGGATCCTGGTTTCCAGGCTCGGTGGACGGCTCGCGGAAGTTGGCCAGTTGCACGAAGTAAAAGGAGAACTCGTCGCCCCAGCGCTCGCGCCAGTCGTTGATCATGAGCGGCAGCGTCTGGTCGTAGGGGACCGCGCCCGGCTTGGCGTTGCCCTCGCCCTGATACCAGATCGCCCCGCGCATGGTGTAGCCGACGAAGGGATGGATCATGGAGTTGAAGAGCACGCCCGGCTGTCCCTCGGTATCGAGCGCCCGCTTGGGCACCGCCGGACGACGCGGGGCCCGCTTTTTCTGCCGGTCTTCGGGGGAGAGCTTCCGCCATTCGGCAACGGCGGTTTCCCAGTTCTTGAGGTTTTTCTCGTAGGCCGCCATGGCCTTTTCCTGGTCGAAATTCGCGTCGGCCTCGACTGCCCGATCCACCAGCGCCTTCGTCCCCTCCAGCGTATTGAGCGCCTCGCGACTGGTGAAAGTCTCCACCGGTTTGCCGCCCCAGGCCGACTTGATCACACCGACAGGAATACCGAGATCGAGGTGCAGCTTGCGGGCGAAGAAAAAAGCCACCGCCGAGTAGCCCGGCACCGTTTCCGGGCTGGCGAGCGTCCACTCGCCCTCGATGTCGTCCCGCGGCTCCACCGCGGTCACCAATGGTGCGTTGAACATGCGCAGCTTCGGATGATTCGATTGCGCGATCAGTTCCTCGTAGGCCGGCACCCGGTCCATGGTGAAATACATGTTCGACTGGCCGGAGGCGAACCAGACTTCGCCCACGAGGACGTCTCCGATCACGAGTTTCTCCTCACCGGACGAAACCGTGAGTTCGGCACCTTCGGCGTCGGCCTTCCCGGTGGAAATCTCCACCTTCCACTTCCCCTCACCGTCGGCGGTCGCCGTTGCGGACTCTCCCTTGAAGGCCACCGAGACCTCGGCTCCCGGCGACGCCGTTCCCCAGACGGCGGCGGATCGCTCACGCTGCAGGACCATGTGGTCGCTGAAGAAATGCGGGAGGGAAAGCTCCGCCCGCACGGTAGCCGGGAGGAGCAGAACGGCGGCAAGAAGAACGAGGAGGGATTTCATGGAATCCACTCTGACACGATCCCCGGGATTCGCGCCAACCTTTTCGCGTTCCGCCTCCCTGCCACCTTCAGGGTTCCTCGAACCTCTCCCGATCCTCGTCGGTCGCCTCCCCGAGCCGGGTGTAGGTGCCGTCGAAATAGGCTCGCGCCCCATGATAGGGCTGGGTGTGGATGCCCCGGACCTCGATGCGGGGCGCGCCGGACTCCTTCTCGAAAAACAGCCAGGTCTCCCGCTTGTCCTCCTCTCCATGGAAATCGGAATCGCCTTCGTCGGAGAAAAATCCGGCCTCTCCGTTGCGGCGGGCGATTCCGCTGATGCCTCCGATGTGAGCGGTCGGCCCGCGCACCACGTGCATCCGGAACCGCACCCGCTTCGGATCGAGAATCTCCTCGATCAGCAGCCACCCGCCGTAGCCGTCCGTCCACAGACCGCTCCACGGCACCTCGCCGGCGCCGTCTTTCCCCTTCGTCTTCCAGCCCAGGATCATCCGCGTCCGCGTCTCGGTGCTCCACGCCATCGACTGCCAGTATTCCGGCGCCTCGGTCTCCCGCCCCTCGTTTTCCCGTCCGCCGTTGAAGACCGCGTCACCGAGCGCGGCCGAATCCCGGTACTCCAGCCACTCCTTCTGCTCGGCCCGGAGTTCGTCGAACAACCATTCCGGCAGCAGCGATTTCACCTCCTGGTAGGCGCGATTCAGTTCGGCATCGGCCTTGGAGAAGGCGGCCTTCGCCTCGGCGAGGGTGGGGTCGTCGGCAAAAGCGATTCCAAGATGCAGGATCGCGACAGTGACCAAGAAAAAGACGGATCGCACGGCAGAGCTCGATGAGTGTTTCGCCCCATCCAATCACTTCCGCTCGGCCGGATCAACCTCGCCGCGCCCTCCCCGTCGTCTTTTTTGAAATCGACAATCCTTTTCTTCTGGAAGGTGGGATCAATTCAAAACGGCATCGGCCAAGCAGCATCTCGTCTCGAACTTCCACACGATTCCGAGGGGGATCAAACGGACCCAGATCATTCCCCATCCCGCCAAGCGGCCATTGCGCCAAGTCTGATGAGAATGTGATTGTGACTGTTTCATGCGCTCCGCTCCACTCCTCCTCGCCCTCCTGCTCACCACCAGCCAATTCCAGGTGGCCCGCGCGGAAACCCACTTTCTCGAAGCGGAGAACTTCGAGACCACCTCCGACGGCTGGAAAGTGGTCGAGAATCCGCAGACCCGCGGAGCCTCGCGAATCAAGGCGCTCAACGGGTCGACCGGCGCCGCCGAAGGCACGGCCTCGGCAAGGATCGCGGTGCGCTCTGCGGCCCACTACCGGATCTGGGTTCGGCACAACTACCACAGCCGGTGGCGGGGCCCTTTCACGGTCACGGTATCCCACGGTGGCCGCACGATCGGGGAAAAGACCTTCGATCTCGCGCCCCGCGAGAACGTCAAGGATTGGAGCTATGTCTGGGATTCCTTCGATGTGCCCCTGGTGCCCGGCGGGTTCCAGACCTTCACCCTGACCAAGCACGAGGGAAAGAACTGCTCCGGTTACGTCCGCAATGTCGATTGTCTCCTGGTCACGTCGGACCAGGAACTGACTCCCGATCATTCCGCCTATGGTCCCCAGACCTGGATGCGAGTCACCCTCGGCGACATCTACGAGAAGCCCCTGCAGGTCCACATCTTCGCCGACCACTACCGGGCCCCCTGGTATGGACACTGGCATCTCTCGAAAGCGGGGGCGCAATCCGGACTGAGTCCGGCGAAAGGTGACCTGCTCGAAAGCGGTGAACAGACGCCGTGGTGCAATGTGTCGCCGATGATCTACCAGGACAGCGGCGCCATTCTCAATCTCACCGCGCGCTACTCCTACGGGGAACGGGCCGACCGGTTCAAGGCGCGAATCGACATCGCCACCGCGCTCGACGAAAAGGCGATCGTGAAAACCTTCGACGTCGACAGCCAACCGAACGGCCTGGTGCTGGTGATGCCGCCGAACCTGCTCACCGAAGAGAACCGCCAGTGGCTCAAGCGCGACCGGGAATTCGCCGAGGCCACCGGCAGGATCGCCGACGCCCACGACTGGCCCACCTTCGGCCGCAAGCCGACCCGGATCCCTTTCTTCGTCAGCGCCACCGTCGGCGGCTACGGTACCCCGGTCGACCAGGCGGTGATGGATCGCGAATGGATGACGCTCGACTACTTCGGTTTCTCCAATCGCGATCGACCGTTTCTTCACGGCGGCATCTGGTTGCGCCGGGAGAACTCCTACTGCCGACCCGACCTGGAAAAGATGCGCGCCAAGGCCGGGGCGGAAGCGGAGGAATTTCTCGCCGCGGGAAAGAAACTCGAGGACATCGCCTTCTGCATGCTGACCGACGAACCACAGGGACAGCCCTCGACGTTCCTGGCCGAGGACGAGGCCTATCACGAGGCGTTCCGCGCCTGGTTGAAGGAACTCGGCAAGGCTCCCGCCGACCTGCTCGTCGATGATTGGGAGGCGGTGAAACCGGTCCCGGAATCGCAACGCGACGCCTTTCCCGGATTGCACTACTTCACCCAGCGCTTCCGCACCCGGGCGCTGGGCGACTTCATGGCGACCCAGCGGGAGATTCTCGAGGAAGCCTACGGCGCCACCTTCCCCACCCTGGTCAACTTCAGCGACGGCGCGACCTATTCGGCGAACTTCTACGGACAGGGCGTCGACTACTTCGAACTCCTCGACTCCGACGACCAGAATGCCATCTGGAGCGAGGACTGGGCCAACGGTTCCTCCAGCTACCAGTGCGCCGCCTACAATGTGGATCTCATGCGCGCCGCCGCCCGCGAACGCGGCCAAGTGCTGGGACACTACCTCGTCGCCCACGCCCATCGCAAGCCCTGGGACATCCTCACCAAGGCAGCCGCCGAAACCGCGCGTGGCGTCCGCCTCTGGAAGAATTTCTCCTACGGCGTCAGTTGGGGCAGCCACGAGGGCGGCCCCATGTGGCGCAGCCACACCTGGTACAATGACCCGGAAAAATGGAGCGCCTGCGCGGAAGTGGTCCGCGAAATCGGCGGGGCGGAAGACCTCCTGGCCGACGCCAAGGCCCGGCCCGCCGATGTCGCCATCCTCTATTCTTCCGCTTCCGATGCGTGGACGATGAAGCGAAATCACGCCACCGGCTTCAATCGGATGCATACCTGGATGGCCCTCGCCCACGCCCAGGTGCCGGTGGATTTCCTCGGCGAGCGCCAGGTCGAGAGAGACGCCTTGGACAGCTATCGCGTCTGCTATTTCTCCGGGCCCAACCTGACCCGGAAAGCCGCGACAAAACTGGCGGCCTGGGTGGAATCCGGGGGCACGCTGGTGCTTTCCGCCGGTGCGGCGATGCGGGACGAGTTCAACCGGCCGCTCGACACCGTCGAGCGCCTGCTGCCGGCGAGACGCGGTTCCCTCATCGAGCACCAGGCCTTTCTCAACTCCGGTCGCTATGTCCACATCCTTCGCTCCGCCGGCACGGTAAACCTGCCGAACCACGAACTGGAAATTCTCGCCCTTTCCCAATCGCTGGAGCCGAAACCGGATCGCGACACAGCCGTGCTCGCCAAAGCGGCCGACGGAACGCCCGCCCTCGTCACCGGGAAGGTCGGTGACGGACGCATCGAGGTGGCTGGCTTTGTCCCCGCCCTCGCCTACATCAAGGAAGCCGTGGTCGCCCGGCGCACTCTCGAAACCGAACGCGAGGAAAAACCGGCAGCCGAACAGGGCGATCATCCCGCTCCTCCGGTCGAAGGGCCGGCGTCGCAAACGCCGGAGCGAGTCGACCTCGATCCCCGACTCGAACGGTCCTACAACCCGTGGGAATACTCGGCCGAAGTGCGCGACCTCATCCTTCGCCCGGTGCGCGAGGCCGGCGTCAGTCCTCCGCTCACCTGCGAGGTCCCGCTGGTGGACGCGGTCGTCCTCGATACCGAACGGGGCCTCGTGATTCCCCTTGCCAACTTCACACTGGAGCCACGGGACCGCGTGAGCTTCACCCTCCGCACCGATCGCGAGATCGCGCGGATCGAGTCGGTCCGCCATGGTGAACTCGCCGTTGAAAAGGAAGAAGATGGGCTCGTCGGGTTCGCGCTCCCACTGGCGGCCTCCGACTACGTGAAAGTCTATTTCCAGGATCCACTCAAGAAGACGAGTCCTCCCGCCAGCGACGGACGCGCACGCCCGGCAGGTCGCTGAGCCGCGACGAGAAATCCTCCCATTCCATGACCCCGCCGGCGGTCGCGAGACCGTCGGCCAGGGCGGCGGTCGGAGCCACCACCGAGATCGTCTGACGGGCGGGAGAGAACTCGTCGCGCCGCGGGTGGAAGAGATGATGAAAGCGCTCCGCCACATCGAAACTGGTGGCGAACCCGGCGGAAGTGGCCAGCCCGTTCCCGTCGAGCGGCCACCGTCCCAGCGGCTCGGCATCGGGATCGACTCCCCGAATGGCGACCTCCCACGACTCGCCGCCGGGCTCGTCGCCAACGGCGCGAAACTCGCCGCAATCGACGAGGGCGTGGCGAATGCCACGGCGCACCAGGAGTTCGGCGATGGCGTCGGCGGCAAAGCCGGGAGCGATTCCGTTGAGCGTCAATTTCATTCCCGCTCGACGGAATCTCACCCGACCGTCGCTCACCTCGACCTTTTTCCAATCCACGAGTTCGCGCGCCCGCTTCACCGCGTCGGCCGGGGGACCTGCGCGATCCAGCGGGTTCGTGGCGAAGTGACGCTCGAACAGCTCCCAGAGCGGTTGCACGGTGGGATCGAACGCGCCCCCGGTGAGCCGATGGACTTCCTCGCTCAGCCGCAGCACGGCCACCAACTCCGGAGGAGGTTGCTCGACGACGTCACGGTCGTTGAGCCGGCGCAGCCAGGAATTCGGATCGTAGAGCGTGAAGATCGATTCCAGGCGCGCGATTTCCCGGAATACCTCCACCACCAGGGAATCGGAATCGGTTCCCGACTCCGGGAGGAACCGGATCCCGACCGAGGTTCCGAACGCCTGCCCGGTGGCGGACACGAGTCTCGCGCGAGCCCGGCATCCGGAAAACAGCGCGCATCCGCTTCCCAGCATTCCCGCCAGGAAGTCGCGCCGGCGCCAGCGGATCCTTTTCATCGCCGGCGAAACCACAGCATCACCCCGGTGATCCCGAGCACCACGAGGGCGACGGCGGCGAGATCCCAGAGGATCACCCCGACCGTTCCGAAGAGGCGGCCCGAGTGCAGGTCGAGAACGACCCGGTAGAGCGGCATGCCGTCGCCGCGCAGAGCCCGGGCGAGTTCCTGCCGGTAGTCGGAAGGCACCGTCGAATCTTGCCGGAACCACCGGGGATCGCCGCCCTCGACTTCCACGAGATCGATCCAGTCGCGCAGGGCGCGGCGCTTTCCGTCCTCGGTCTCGAGGATCAGTTCGCCTTCACCGGCCGCCACCCGGCTCAACGGGCTCGGGGGCAACGAGGCGACGTCGATCCGGTCGAAGACCTGCCCTTGTGGATCCGCGGTCACGATGAGGTCGGGAAACGCGAAGACGAACAGGTCCTCGGACTCCATTCGTCCCGCGCCCACGGGAACCCGCGTTTCGGGCAGGGTCTCGACGAGGAGGTCATTCACGAAAAGGCGCCCGTCCCAGACCGCGACGCGATCCTCTCCGGCCGGAAAGACGACCGGTTCGCCTTTCGGCTCCATGCCGTAGCGGTGCAACAGGGGCGACCACGTGACGGAACGCTCGTCGAGCCGCAACGTCGCGGTGTGATTGAGGAGAATGCCGGTGACGGAAATGATGAGCACGATGCCGAGCGATCCCGTTCCCAGCCACCTATGCAGGCGGGTGTGGAACCGCTTCTTCGCGGCTCGCTTCCGCCGGGGAACCGCGTTGTTTTCGGCGTCGGGCATCGATGGGATTCAGTGACGAACTCCCGCGCTCAGGGGGAAACCTTTCCGTCGAGGTAGAGCGCGAAGCGGGAGAGGTTTCGCAGCGCGTTCACCGACAGGGTGGCGCCGGAAATATTGTTGATGCGCCGGCTCAGGTTGTAGCGCGGCGGATCCTTCAACTTGGCGCCCTTGAACTGGCGGGTGAAGAACGAGTTCTTCACTTCGCCCCCATGGCTCTCCCGGTAGACGAGGACCCGCACGAGATGGACCTTTCCGTCATCGACGGCGAAGCCGGTGGTGATGGGCCGCGTCTTCCCGATCTCCTCGAGGATCCAGGCGGTCCGGTCCCCGCTCTTCCAGTAACGGAGGCGGGCGGTCCCGTAGGCGTGCCCGAGGATGGCCTTGGCCGCGGCCTGGTCGGCGGCGGTCAGGGAATAGGAACCCGCGGAAGGTGAGCCCGCGCCCGCGAAGGCTTCGGCGAGAAACTCGGCACTCGTCTGATAGGTGCCCGCCTGCCCGTAGGCCGAAGAGCCCGCCCCGCTGATCAGCAGGGCGAGCCAGGTGCACGAGAAAAGGATCGGCAGTGATCGGCGGTTCATCATCAGAACTGAAATCCGACGCCCACATTGATCAAGTCCTCGTCGGTGGAATCCTCGATCCGGGTGTAGTCGGCCTTGAAGACGACATTCTGGGTCGGCCAGA
>JAUIGT010000278.1 GCA_030432615.1 Verrucomicrobiia bacterium | reverse complement strand
CACTCCTCCACGATCGGCCCCTCCCACTCAACCCAGTCAATCCAGAGCGCGGGCTCGTGATTGAACCCGGTCTCGTTGACCGATTCGTAGCGGAGGAATCGCGAGGCGTTTCGGCTGTTGGGGTGGCGTTGCCGGAAGGCGATGACCCGCTCGCCGAGGGTGACTTCCTTCTTCGTCTGCGACCCGACATCGACGGTGAGCGGGCGCGTCAGGGGCGGCAGCTCCACCTCGGTCTCGACCACCTCCGGGTTCTGCATCGGCGCGTTGACCTTGCGGCAGTCGACCAGGTCGATGGCCGACTCGATGTTCTCACCGCGGAAACCGATCTCGACGAAGGTGCGCGAGGGATCGGGCTTCGCGGCGCGGTTCACTCCGATCCTGGCGCGGATCCGGTAGCGGCCCGGCGGCGCCTCGTCGGGAATGGCGAGGCCGACCTGGGGATTCGGATTCGACACGGTGAGAAAGGCCCCGGTCCGCGTCTCCTCGCGGGCGAGGTAGTCGGCAAAGTCGGGCGATTCCCGGTCCCAGACGAGCTTGCGAAACTCGATTTCCTTTTCGTCGGGAAAACCGAAGTCGGTCGTCGGCTTGCCTTTCGAGGCCTGCCATTGCTTCCAGGCGACGTAGCCCTGCTTCTGGTAGCCGCGGAAGATCATGCGAACGCGGCGGTTCGCCTCTTCCTCGGCCTCGATGCGGACGGTGCGGGTCTCCGGTTTCGGCCCGGTCACGATGGCAGCGTCGAGCGCCTTGCGGCCGAGGGCGAGGTATTGCTCGAACTGGTCGCTGGAGAAGAAGAGCGCGCCGCCCGAGGTGTCGAAGCCGCCGGAGTTGGCGTCGCTCGGCAGGTCGCTCGCGTCGATGGAGACGCCGAGCAGTTCCTCGATGGTGTTCTCGTATTCCCGGCGGTTCAGCCGTCGCATCGTGATCTCGCCGCCCGTGTCGGAGAGGAGCTTCCGCGCGACGACCAGCTGCGAGGAGAGGTCATCGAGCAGCGTGGCCTTTTCCTCGAAGCTCGGCTGGGCCTCGTCCTCCGGTGGCATCTCGCCGGAGTTGAGGGAGTTGAGCACCTTCTGCCATGTCTCGGCGGGCTCCAAACTGCCGAGATCGAAGGAGAGCGCCTCCAGGTCGATGCCGCCCTTTTCGGTGAGGCTGTCGTGACACTCGAGGCAATACTTGTCGAGGAAAGCGAAGTGCTTCTCCGGCAGCACCGCCCCGACCGGCTCGGCAGCAAAAGCCTCGCCACTGGAGGCGCCCACGGAGACGACGAGGCCAGCGCACAGGACCGCCAACCCGATGGAAAATCTTGACTTCATTTCAACCGTAAGACATTGTTTTACCCATGATCAAGACCATCAGCAAAGTCGGAAACTCGCGCGGCCTCATCTTCGACAGCGCCCTTCTCCAACTCGCAAAGCTGAAGGAGGGCGACCAGGTCAACGTGGAAGTGCATGCGGGAGGGACGATCACGATCACTCCCCTGGATCGTGACTTCATCGCCCCTGACGAAGCCGCCGAAGCGGCGGCGGACATCATCGAAAAGAACAACGAACTCTTCGAGCGTCTGTCATGAGACATCCCACGGTCGACGCGGTTCTCGCGATCCATCGGCAGGTCCTGAAAGCGCATGGTGGCGGCGGCGGCATTCGCTCCCACGAACTCCTCGAATCGGCAGTAGCCGCACCGCAAGCCACCATCATGGGCGAGCCCCTCATGAAGGACCCGATCGAGATCGCGGCCGCCTACCTTTTCTACCTCTGCTCGAACCATCCCTTCGTCGATGGCAACAAGCGGGTGGCGCTCGCGACTTGTCTCGTCTTTCTCCGGCTCAACGGAATTTTCGATCCGGGCACGCTGGATGTCGATGATTGGGAAGCCCTCACCCTCGACGTCGCCGCCAGTCGCCTCGATCGCGACACGACCACGGAGCGCCTCCGCGCCCCGGTCGAAACGCCGTAGTCCCGCCCCGGCGGCTTCATCCTGACCGATCGCCGTCACGTCCACAGTTCGTCGATCGTTCCGGTGCTGTCGCCGTGGGACTCGACCTCGACACCGCTGCCCTTGAGCAGGCTGAGCCAGAGGTTGCAGAGCGGCGTCTTGTCGGGCATGACGAGATGGCGCCCGTGCTTGACCCCGGCCCCTCCCCCGGTGATCACGGTGGGACAGTTGTCGAGGTAGTGAATGCTCTGGATGTTGCTCCCGTAACTGAGGCAGACGTGATCGAACAGGCTCGAACCGTCCGGTTCCCGGGAGGCCTTCAACTTGTCGAGGAGACCCGCGAACAGCTCCGACTGCTTCCGGTCGCGCATTTCGGAGACCTCCATGCGCATCCCCGGCTGGTAGTGGCTCATGTTGTGCCCGGTGATGGTCGCGCCGAGGCTGCGGATGAAAGTCTCGACCGGCTGTCGGTAGGTCAGGACCCGGGTCGCGTCGGCCTGGAGCGCCGCGACGAGCAGGTCGTACATGATCTTCACCTCCTCGACACCCTCGACTTCGGAGGGTGGTTCCTCGACGGGATCCTTCGGCTTGGACTTGGGGACGTCGAGCCATTGTTCCTCCTTCGAGAACCGCGTCTCAATGTCGCGGATCGATTGGAAATACTCATCGAGCTTGTCGATATCGGTCTTCGTCAGGCCCCGCTGAACGCTCCGGGCATCGGTGAGCACGGTGTCGAGGACGCTCCGCTGATCGCGCAGCATCGCCTGCCGGTCCGCCAGCGGCGTGTTGTCGTCGGAGAAGAGCCGGTGATAGGCCGCGACCGGGTTGTTGAGCCCCGCGATGGGCTTGCCCTGCCGATTCCAGGCGAGCGAGAGACCGGGGCCATGACCGGATGCTTCCGCGTTGTCGCAGCCCAGCTGGACCGAGGTGAAGCGGGTCTCTTTCCCGAACTGCTCGGCGGCGACCTGGTCGGCCGAGATCGTGTTGGAAAAACTCTGCCCCGGCTCGGCGTAGCGGTTCGCCCCCGTGAGGTAGAAGGTGCTGCCCCAGTGCGCCTCGTTGTTGAACTGGTTGTTCAGCCCCTGGATCACGGTGAGGTCGCCCTGGTGGCGTTTCAGCGGCGCGAGTCCTGCGGGAAGTTCGTAGTCCCTGCCCACCGTCGCGCGATCGGGATACCAGCTTTCCTTCGTCACTCCCCAGCCGAAACCGAGAAAGACCATGCGCTTCGGCGGGGTCGCCGTCTGCGAGGCGGCGGAGGCGAAACGGCGAAAGCCGAGCGACTCGAGCGCCGGCAGGGCAATGAGCGCGGAGGTGCTGCGAAGGAAACGACGTCGGGTGTTCATGTCGGGAGAAAGAAAAGGAAGCCGGGAGAACCGTTCAGGCGAGGATGTCTTCCACGACGTGCCCATACACATCGGTCAGGCGGAAATCGCGACCGGCGTGACGGTAGGTCAGCTTCTCGTGATCGAGGCCCAGCAGGTGCAGGATGGTGGCGTGGAGGTCGTGGAGGTGGACCTTGCCTTCGACCGCTCTGTAGCCGTATTCGTCGGTCGCCCCGTGGACGAGACCGCCCTTGACGCCGCCGCCGGCGAGGATCGTGGTGAACCCGTAGGGATTGTGACCGCGGCCGTAGTTGGCCATGTCGCCCTTGCCGTTGGAGAGGTCCTGCTCGTAGGGCGTGCGACCGAACTCGCCGGTCCAGACCAGGAGCGTGTCCTCGAACAATCCCCTCGCCTTCAGGTCCCGGATCAGGCCGGCGACGGGCTTGTCGACCTCGGCGCAGTTTTTCGGCAGCGCGGTGCGGATGTTGCCGTGGTGATCCCAGCCGCCCGCGTTGAGCTGGATGAAGCGCACTCCCGATTCCGCGAGGCGGCGGGCCAGGAGGCACTGGCGGCCGAACCAGTCGGTGGCCGTGTCGCCGATGCCGTAGAGCTTTCTCGTCGCCTCGCTCTCGCCGCCGAGTTCGAAAACCTCGGGTGCCTCGGCCTGCATCCGGAAGGCGAGTTCGAAGGATTCGATCATGCCTTCCATCGCGGCGTCGGATTCCGAGGCGGCGAGGTGCGCGCGATTCCTGCGCTGAACGAAATCGAGCTGGCGACGCTGGATCCCGGCCGAGATCGATTCGTTTCCGAGATTGCGCAGGACCGCGCCGGAGCCCGGATCGCGCGGCAACTCGATGCGGGTTCCCTGGGTGATCGCGGGGAGAAAGGCGCTGGAGTAGTGCTGCGGACTGCCGCCGTCGCCGCTGATCGGGTGCGAGATCGTGACGTAGCCGGGAAGGCTCTGGTTTTCCGTACCGAGCCCGTAGACGGTCCACGATCCCATCGACGGCCGCACCAGGTTGGTCGCGCCGGTGTGGAGTTGGAGACAGGCGGGCGCGTGGGCGAGGTTGTCGGTGTGCATCCCGTTGAGGACGCAGAGATCGTCGACGCGCTCGGCGAGATGGGGAAAGAGTTCCGACACCCAGGTGCCCGATTCACCGTGCTGCGCGAAATCCCATCCGGACCCGAAGAGCCGCATCCTGCCGACACCGGGCTGCTCGACCCGCTCGTCGCGGGCGAAGGGCGAATCCTTGCCGTGATCGGCATTCAGCCGCGGCTTGTAGTCGAAAGTCTCCATGTGGGACGGCCCTCCCTGCATGAAGAGAAAGATGACCCGCTTGGCCCGAGCGAGATGATGCCCGCCTCGCGGCGCGAGGAGATTGCCACCGGTGGCGGCGGAAGAAAAAGTCGCACCCTGGCTCTGCTGCAACAACGCAGTCAGGGCGGTGTAGCCGAATCCACAGGCGGCCTGCTGGAGGAAACGGCGGCGGTTGGGGAGGAATCGCGATTTCATGGCGGGAGGAGGTTGGATCGAACAGGGTCAGGTCGGCGAGTCAACCCTGTCGCGTCGTTCAGTTACGGAACAGGAATTCGTTGGTCATGAGGATGGACTGCCCGTAGCTGGCCCAGGCGTCGGCCTCGTTCCCCAACTCGGTCCGCAAGGCTTCCACGAAGGCGAGGGCCTGCTCGACTTCGGCGGGCTCGGGGGGACGACTGTAGGCGACGAGGTGGATTTTCTGAATGCGCTCGGCCGCGGGCAGGTCGGCGAATCGCTCCACCAGGGCCCGGCCGCGCTCCCGCACGAAGTCCGAGTTGGCGAGGTAGAGCGCCTGCACCGGCAGAGCGGTGACGGTGCGCCGTCCGGTCTCCTGGTTGGTGTCGGGCAGGTCGAAGGGCGCAATGAAATCCACAGTGAGAAAGGGACTCTTTCGTTTCTGCGGCAGGTAGACGGTGCGGCGAAAAGCCAAGTCGTCCGGGAGTTTCAGGTTGTCCTGCATGATGCCGGTGGAGCCGGGACGGAAGTTTCCGGGCACATCGACCGGCAGGCTCGGGCCGCCGCGGGCCGGATCGAGTTCACCGCTCACATGGAGCATGGTGTCGCGGATGGTCTCTGCCTCGATCCGCCGGCGGTTCGCGCGCCAGAGCAGGCGGTTGTCGGGGTCCGCTTTCCCGGCTCCCGCGGCGAGGGCGTTGGCATTGGTCGCCGCCTGTTGCCAGGTGCAGGACAGGACGATGCGCCGCACCAGTTTCTTCGTGGACCAGCCGTCGGCCATGAACTCGGCAGCGAGCTGGTCGAGCAGTTCCGGATGACTCGGCGTCTCGCCCATCTTTCCGAAGTTGTCCACCGTCCGGACGAGCCCGGCGCCGAAGAGATGGTGCCAGACCCGGTTCACCCAGACGCGGGCGGTGAGCGGATTCTCCTCGTGCGCGATCCACTCCGCGAGCTGGACACGACCGCTGCCGCCGCGGGTGAACTCGGGCTTTGCCTTCGGCGCCACCTCGGAGAGAAACCCACGCGGCACCGTCTCGCCGAGCTGGTGGGCGCTGCCGCGAATGTTGATCCGGCAATCGACCGGCTCCGGCGTGTCTCGCACCGCGAGCGCGAGCGAACCGGTGCGGTGCGGTTTGATGTAGTTGAGCACGCCGACGCGTTCGCTCCATTTTCCCGCCTCGGCATCAGCTCCGGCCTTTCGCTTCTCGAGGGCCTCCAGTTTCTCCCGCTTGGGCGTGGTGTCCTCGTTGGTGGCGATCGCCTCGATCTCCTCGCGCAGCGCCGCGATTTGTTTCGTCAAATCGGCGGACTCGGTCCGGGCCTCGTTGCGCATCCGGGTCGCTTCGGCCCGCTCCGTCTCGAAGCCTTCGATTCGTTGGGCGCGGGCGACGAGTTCGGCCGACGACTCGGGAAGCACGGCGTGGTGAATATCGCTGAAGACGCCGTTGATCCGTCCGTCGAGGGTGATCGTGCTCTTCAGGATTCCCGCCATAGCGAAGTAGTCGGACTGCGAGACCGGGTCGAATTTGTGGTCGTGGCAGCGGGCGCACTCCATGGTCATTCCGAGGAAGGCCTTGCCGATGCGGTTGACTTGGCGGTCGATCACATCCATGCGGAGCTGCTCCTTGTCGCCACCGACGAGTTCCCACGGGCCGATGGCGAGGAATCCGGTCGCGACAATGCTCTCGGCGGTCGGGTCGGGACCTTCCGCCACGCCGGGTGCGGACGGGATCTTGATGTCGCCGGCGATCTGCTGGTGGATGAACTCGTCGAAAGGCTTGTCGTCGTTGAAGGCGGTGATGACGTAATCGCGATAGCGCCACGCCTCCAGCGCGGGAATGGCCCGCCCGATCCCGATGGTGTCGGCGTAGGCGGTCAGGTCGAGCCAGTGGCGCCCCCAGCGGTCGCCGAACCCGGGCGAGGCGAGCAATTCATCGACCTTCGCCTCGACCGCGGCCTCGCGATCGCTCGCGGCGGCGGCGAGAAAGGTGCGAAGCTCCTCCGGCGTTGGCGGCAAGCCGACGAGGTCGAGGTGGAGACGGCGCAGGAGCACGGCGTCGGCGGCCACCGGCGCGGGCGGCAGTCCCGCCTCGTCGAGCCGTGCCTTCACGAAGCGATCGATGGCGTCGCCGTTCCATTCCCCGTCCGCGACCTCGGGCAAGGCGGCCTTTCGGAGGGGTTGGAAAGACCAGAGCTCCGCGGCAGGAATCTGGAGGCTTTCCTCCTGTCCACCCGCCGATTCGGTGCGGGGATCGGGAGCGCCGCGCGCGATCCATTCGCGCAGGACCGCGATCCGGTCGTCGGGCAGCTTCTCCTTCGGCGGCATCTCGAGGTCCGGGTCAGTGTAGGAAACCGCCGTGAGCAACAGGCTCTCGCCCGGCGCTCCCGGCACGATCGCCGTTCCGCTGTCGCCGCCTTTCATCCAGCCGGCCTTCGAGTCGAGAGCGAGGCCGCCCTTGATCTTTTCTCCGTGCGAGTGGCACCGGTAGCAATTCTCGACCAGGAGCGGCCGCACCTGGTTCTCGAAGAACGCGAGGTCGGCGGGAGACAGCTCCGACGCTCCCGCCGCTTTCGTGGAAAGCGCGAGAGCCGCTGCCAGAATCGAGATGGAGAAACGCGTCTTCATCGGTCCAGTCCCATGTCCCTCCGTGCTTCGCCGAGATGAAACTGCATGGCCTCGACGGCCGCCGCCGGGTCGCTCGCCTTGACCGCCTGGATGATGACCCGGTGGTGCTCGATCGCTGATTCCTTGCCGACGCGTCCGATCGAGCGCTGCCGACTCTCGCGGCTGATCTCGCCCATGGAATCCAGGATGAGCCGGAACATCAGGTTCCCGCTCGTCTCCGCGAGAGCGTGGTGAAACTCGAGGTCGATGGCGATGGCCTCCGCGGTGTCCTTCGCCCGCTCGAGCCTCGCCTGAATCTCATCCAGGAGCGCGATCTGTGCCGGCGTCGCCCGAAGAGCCGCGAGTCGCGCTGCTTCCGGCTCCAGCGCCAACCGGGTCTCGTGCAACTGCCGGAGCCGCTCGTCGGCATCGGGAATCAGCAGGGATAGCGACCCGTTGAGCGGCCGATGCAACTGGTCCACGATGCGGATCCCGCTGCCGCGCCGCACCTCGAGGAGGCCCTGCAATTCCAGCCGCTTGACCGCCTCCCGCACCACCGATCGGCTCACGCCCAGTTCTTCCGCCAGTCGCCGCTCGGGAGGCAGGGAAACGGCCGCGTGATCGCCCGTGGGAGCGTGGCCGCGAATCAGGTCTGCCAATTGATCACTGACGCGCTCGACGAGTGATTGGGGCTGGGGAGAGGAAACCGACATGGAAATAGAAATTGGTCCGACCAATTTATCAGGCCCCCATGGGGAGACAAGGACCCGCCTTCACCGGAATCGCGTGACTGAGTGACATTCGGAACCAAGGCGAAGGTCGTTTTTCTCCGCATGGGAGAGCTAGGAGACTGTTGAAAAACTATGGAATGAAAAACTGCGAGTCATTTTGATCGATGGCGAGGCGCGGTGAAGGAAGGTA
>JAUIGT010000277.1 GCA_030432615.1 Verrucomicrobiia bacterium | reverse complement strand
CGAACTCGATCTTTTTGCCCAGCATCCATCATCCAGTCTTCGCACCACTCCTTCACGTTTCCTTCGAGATCGTATAGGCCGTATTTGTTGGGTTCGAAACTCATCACCGGGGCGGTGCCGGCGAAGCCATCGTGGTAACCTTCGATCACGGCATAGTTGGCGAGTTCCTTCTTCAACGCCGCATCGGCAAAGTTTCCCGTCTTGTCCGGCGGTGGCCAGCGACGTCCCCAGGGGTAGTCATCGGCAATGTCTCCATCGAGACTTTCCAGCGTTGCGTCGCGCCTTTCCCGAGAGGCGATTCCGACGGCGTAGCTCCATTCGCGGTCCGTGGGAAGTCGATACTTCCGATTTTCTTTCTTGCTTAGCCACGCGCAAAATTCCTTGGCTTCTGACCAGGTGATTTCCACCACGGGATGGTCGGGGGCCGTGCTGATCTTCAGTGAATCCCGACTCGAATTCTCGAACGCCCGCGGAGTGGTCGGGTTCTCCGCGGCAAACGCGGCAAAATCGGATTTCCTTGTTTCATGGACACAAAACAGGACATCGGTGCCGGTGACGCCGGCGAATCTCATACCCAGCGAATTGGTGAATTCACTCACCCCCGCCAGGTCTCGGGGACTCGGGACGGACTCGGTTTCCATCCGGGCCTGGAGGGCGTCTTTCCGCGCCTTCACGAAGACGGCATCTTCCAGGCGACCCGTTTGGGTGAGTTTCTCGGTAAGTTTCTCCAGTTCCTGGATCATTGTCTGGTTCAGGGGAGCGATCGCCGCCGCCTGTTTCCGATCCATCTCTGCTCTGCTGCTGGTAAAAACGCCCCGAAGGTTGGCCAGGGTCGGCGGCACCTTGTCTTCATCGAGTTCCGCCATCTCATGACGGGCGCCCATCGAATCGATCTCGCTCTTCAGGGCCAATGCTTCCTCCAATCTGCCTTTCGATTGCGCCTCGGCCAACGTGCGATTCAGCGCGGCAAGGTAGTTGGCTTCCAGCTCTTCGATGTCTTTTCGAAACGTTGAATTCACGGTCCGCTCGACCTGAGATTCATAGCTTTCCCGGAGCTGTTGGTATTCGGGAACCTTACGGTCCTCCGCGGCCAGGCTCGCCAACCACAGAACCGTGAACACGCCCGAGAGAATTCGTGATCGTAACCGCATGATCATCGACGTTACGGAAAGGGATTCCCGATTTCAAGGCCGTGTGATACCGGGATCTTCTCGGACTCCCGGGTCAGCGTTCGATCGGATCCTTGGAGCCTCGTTCGGCGAAAGCCAGGTTCCTAAGACCTGGATTTCGCCAGGCACTGAATGGTGAGTTCGGATTCGGAGGCGATGGCGCGAAAGGCGTCGGACACGTAGGGACCTTCAGCGACGCGGCGCCAGTAATCGACAGCCCAGGGATGGACGGTTTCCCAAGCGGCCTCGGAATCACCGGGCAGGGGACACGACGGATGATAGCTTCGATTCTCCACCACCTCGCCTTGCCGACCGGGCGCCCAGTGCATGGGCAGCATGTCAGAAATGGGAGCGAGGGCGAGCGGGAGGTCCGGCCTCAGCCAGAAGGAAAGATTGCCGCCGTGGCGGTCGGTGTTTCCGATGAGGTCGGCAAAGGCGTGGAGTTGCTGGATGGTCTGGCGGGTCGCGGTGTCGATGAGACCCGAATCTTCCAGGGCGAGGGACGATCGCTCCCAGGCCCGGGCGATGCCGTAGCTGTCGGCCTCGGGGTGCAGAGCCGACAAGGAAACGACCCCGCGTCGACCACCCTGGGGAGTGCGGTCAAACCGAGGCACCTCGAGAAATCGCCGGTTTCCGGCATCGAGGAGCCGAACCCCTTCGCGAGCAAGGCCCCGCTCGGCCAGCACCTGGTGAGCGATCCATTCACAGGCCAACAGGTCGGCCCATCGCGCCCCGGCAGTCTGGTCGCGGGGCGGGGAAAATTTCACGATGACCTCGCGAGGTGGCGAGGTGTTTTCACCTTGGTCATCGGACAGCAATGTGGCGAGAAATTTTGGCTGTTCCCCACCGGCGGACGAACCGACATCGACGTTCATCGCCTCGGCAGCGAGATCAGGATACCGGCTTTCGCGATCGTTTTCCCGGAGTTCCGTTCGCGTCCGGTGATGATCATCGGAGGCGAGCGCGCGCCGCAGGCATGCTTCCCCGACGACGAGGTTCCCGGGTAGGTCTTCGCCCGCTGCCTGGAGATAGAGCAGGACGTGGTCATCGCTCCATTCCCGGGGATCCTCGGGAACTGGCAGCAGCCGACTCAACCTGCGGGCAATGGCGCGGCCGAGAAACCCTTGCGGCCGGATATCACCGAGAAAAAACGGGAAGCCGTCCCAGAATCCCAAGGAGTCGGAAAACCGCGCCGCCCACTCCGGCGCGCCGGACTCCGACGGCCAAGTCACCCGCCAGCGTCGATCGTGAAACGCTTCCACCGTCGCCCAGTGGCGAGGTCGGCCGGCTTCGTCGATCGCGTAGATCGGCCAGTGATTTCCCGCCGTGAACAAGTCGCGTCTCAGGGCGTATCGCGTGCTCCGAGTCGCGCCCAAGGTGGCCAGTTCCGGACCAAACACAGCATCCAGCGCCCGAACGATGCTCGAACGATTCACCCCCAGGACGCCCGCCAACTCCGTGGCGGAAACAGGCCCCCGCAGCCGGAGCAGCGGCTCCAGAGCTTGGCGGGTGATCTGGGGCGGACGAGGCATTTTCAATCGGAGTTATGCAACGTAAATTTTGCATAAACGATCTGTAAATATCCGTTAAAATAAGGGATCTACCATCCATTTGGCAAAAGATTACGCAACATAATTCTGGAAAATGCTGTCATCGTTGGGAAACGCCTCGTCCGAAAGAGGAGGGGTCAGTCGAAACTCCATTCCCCAGGTTCCCAACCGATCTTGGTCGAGCGACAGGTCGCGCTGTTCTTTGATGCCTCGCCCGGCCGCTTCATTGGGAAACCCTGACATCCAATCGTCGGCCCGACAGTTGCTGAATCAGGTCGCGGTTTTGCTCCAGAATCTTCGCCCCGAGACTCTCGTTGCGATAGAAAGTGGTGAAACCCGGAAGCGACACCAGGAACTCGCCCCGTCCCAAGTCGTGCCGCACCCCGTTCTCGAAATCGAGGGCGACCTTGGCGGCGTCACCGTAGGCGCGTCCGAGGTAGTAGCCTCGTTCAGCGTCCGACTCCAGCTCTTCCGACTGCAGAATCTCGACCGTGATTTCCGCGAGGACGGAAACGAAATCTTCGCGCCAGTCTCCGTATTCCACCCCCTTCAGTCCCAGGTTCTCGAAGTTTCCCCCGGAGATCAACTCGATGACGACGTCGGTCGCCTTCTCGGGGTCCTTTTGAATCAACTCGTTCAGCGAAGCGAGAAAATCGGGAATTGCCTGGTTGCCGTAGTCGCGATAGTCCGCTCCGGTAAATTGCGTCGGCGCCAGGTAGCAATCCACATCGGCGACGGGACTCCCTCCCGCCGTGAGATGAGCGTTGATCTTCGGAAAGGGCAGTCGGACATCGGCATCGGCGGCGTTCCCGGTAAAGTGATCTCCCCCGCCGTGGATGCGCGATCCTCCCATGAAGAATCCGGAACAGAAAGCGGTTACGAACTGCGAACGCGGGCTGAGCTTGGTTTTCAGGTTGGTGGCCAGAGACCCCGCAATGCCCTCGTCGAGCGGGACATAGCCCGGGCTCATCACGCCCGGCTGGGTGAGGAAAAACTGGAACGGAACCCGCTTCTCACCCGGCCGGGTCGCCAGCCAAAGTCCGTCGTGGGAGGACACCGGGATCAGTTTCAACTGCAGGGAATCATCATTGCCTACCACCAGCGTTGGCTCGCTCGACTCGAAACCTCGCAGATCGGTGACGGCGAATCCGTAAAAGTAGCGCTCCGGCGCCACATCCTGCGACAACAGGGTCGGCGCTTCCGATTTCAAACCATCCGGCCGAATCCGGTAGGTTCCGTCGTCCGATTCGTCATACTCCGCCGTGAACACCACCGCCCAGAAGGAATATCCATACATTCCCGTCGATGGCTCCCGGGCCGCGATGTGAAAGGTGTTGTTTCCCTCGATCACGCCCACCCCTTTCGCCTCGAACGCAAAACGTCCCGAGAACGGGAACGGACGCCTGCTCCAGGTCTTCTCCGCTTGATCCTTCCGCACCTCCACCTCGAAGTCTCCGAAGGCGGTTTCGTCGGAGTTCACGATCAGGCTCACGTTCTGAATGGTTCCCTGCTCGCCCGGCACGATGTCGCAGAGCGGAGACGTCACCACCCCCTCCACCTTCAGGTCACAGAGAATGCCACCGTCCTCGTCAGCACTGATTTTCGTCACCTCGAAAGTCGATACCTTCAAACGCGGACAGGGAAACGAAGGTCGGGGAGGTTCTTGGAGAAATTCCACTTCCTTTTCCGGATCGTCGGTGAACTTCACCAAGTGGAGCGAGGGCTTGTCTTCGGGCATGGTTTTCTTTGAGACTCGGTCGCTGGTTATGCTCTACCAGAATCCGGATCTGCTTCCAATTGAAATCCCCGTCGGCGAAAGCGAAAGCAAAAGGGGTCAGTCGAAAAATGTCTATTTTTCCTTCCACTTCCGCAGCGGCTTCGGGAGTTCCTTTGCCGGAATCCTGTCGAACTGCCGCACCCGCTGGCTCACATTCTGGCGGCTCTTCATTCCCAGGCGTTCGGCGATCCAATCCTGGGACACCGTCGTCTGGTTGGCGATGGCCCAGGCGATCGCCACCCGGCGCAAGTCTCCGTGGGTCGTTTGCCTGAGTTCGGAAAGCGAAAGGGGTCAGTCGAAAAATGTCCACTTTTCCTTCCACTTTCGAAGCGGCTTCGGGAGTTCCTTTGCCGGAATCCTGTCGAACTGCCGCACCCGCTGGCTCACATTCTGGCGGCTCTTCATTCCCAGGCGTTCGGCGATCCAATCCTGGGACACCGTCGTCTGGTTGGCGATGGCCCAGGCGATCGCCACCCGGCGCAAGTCTCCGTAGATCGTTCGCCTGAGTTCGGTTTTCGGATCCAGCCCCAGCTCGGAACAGCCCTGGGCGATGCAGGCTTCCGCTGCCGCTTCCGCATGATCATGCCCCACGGGGCCACTCCGAAAGTCCGCGTTCGATTCCGATCGGCTTCCCACCTGCTCCAGCAGCCATTCGCGAAACGCTTCGCTCCCCCAATACCAGCCCCGCCGCAGGGTGCTGTTCAGGGTCTGGCCCTCGAGTTCCAACTCGGTGGCTCCGGCAGCCGCGGACTGCTCGCGCAAGGTTCGTTCATCCAGCCGACGAACGTACTGCCGACGCCCGGCGACCGTGTCCCGACATTGGGCCAGCTCCAGTCCCGTGGCCACATCCATCCAGGCCTCCCGCTTCGATGGCCCGACGCCATACGCGGTGCTCAGGCTGCTCCACGCGTAGTCCAGCAGGCTCTGATTCCGATCCGGACGGATCAACCCGGCCCGGGCCGGGTTCAGGTGTACGTAGTCGATCAGCAAGCTCAGGTAGTCGCCTTGGGCGGTACCGCGCCCCCCGAACGAACGGGTTTCCTCCACCAGGACCGACTTGTAGCGATCCCCGAAAAGACGGCCCCAGAGCTGGTGTCGGGTGTTGAAATACCGGGTGTAGGCGTTCTGGAGCCAACGCATGCCATCAACGAGGTTTGGCTCCGGGGTATGAACCACCAGGTGGTAATGATTGCCCATCAGGACGAACGCCCGAATCATCCAGCCCGTTCGCTGGCAGGCTTTGTCGAGTCGATCGAGAAATGCCTGGGTGTCCCGGTCGTCACGAAAGATCCGCTCCCTCCGATCGCCCCGCGCCATCACATGATAGGTGGCGCCAGGATACTCGATCCTTGGTTGTCGCGGTATGATCCATCGTCACTTCCCCCGCCAGAAATTCAACATTTATCGACTGACCCTTTTCGGCAGGCAGCGGGTGACCTTCTGCACGTGCAGAAGCCCGTTCAAGAAATCCGTGTCGCCTTCTGCACCTGCAGAAGGCCCTCCGCGAAAGTCTCGCCCCCTCGCTGCGCCGGAAGAGGGCCCGGCAGGTTCTCCCCAGGCTCCTCCTCGGCCCCGGGACGCCGATTCAACCCTGTTGGGTCCCCGACCCAACAGGGTCAGGTCGACGGTTTCGGTCTCGATTCCACTGGGATACCGAGTTTTCGTCAAATTTTACCGCCGAATCCCCTTCGCCGGACCCCTGCGGGGCTTCAAAAATTCAACATTTTTCGACTGACCCCTTTCGGCAGAACCCAAATTGTCTAAGGATTCGTGATCCGTGTCTCTAATACTTCCTTTTTTACCTTTCCAGCCTTGGCAGTTGGCAGATACTCCATCCCTCCTTAACTACAAAACGTCCGAATTTCTTTTCGAGTTCGATCTTCTTTCGAAAAGGTATCAGGTCATAAGTGTTTTTGCTAGTTCCTAGCTTTTGAGCAAATTGAGGAAGAAAATAGAAAACGGACAAAGCCGTTGCATCGCTTTCGGATATTTCTTCTCGCAACCACTTAAGGATCGTGGTGTGGAAAACATCGCGTGAGTATTGAGAGTCTTCAAAACTTTTTAAGAAAACATTGTCCCGGTTCCGATGACTAGAATCAAACTGAGCACTGCTTGAAAGTCCGGCCCAAGTTCCATCTTCTCTCATTCCCACTACTTCATGCACAACTTCAGTTAGTGCTCGGTTGTAGAGAATAACTGCTTTCATGAGCAGAATCTTCTCCCGGATTACTTTTCACCGAGGGTCATATATTTCGCTGGGATGGGAAGAGCCTCTAGATCCTCGAATTCCATAACTTTAATTAAGGCGATCAAATGATTCCTTAATTGGTCCTCTTCGTGTTCTCTTCCCTGTGGTTTCTGGTCGGAGAAGGCATTCACTATTTCAAGAGAATCCGGCACGGATAGGTTGAATGCAGCAATTTGCTGCACCAAACAGTCTATTAGTTTTTCTCTTCGAAAGACCTTCCATCTTCTAGCTAAATCTTTGTCTTTCGCGAGGAGATCCTGCCAGCGGCTCCAATAGTCGTCTTCCGAAACAAATGCGCGATCAGTAAAGCGATCATCATCGGGATGTGTATTCTTATCTATGAAATCACTGATGATTTTTCGATGATCATCAGTTGTCAGTGATTCGAGCAAATACGTCCTTTCCCCAAACTGGTCATCGCCAAATGATTGTCCGGTTGTAATTGTTTGGTTTTCTAAGTTGATCAGCAACTGGTTCTTGAAAGAAGGATTCACGAAATTCTTCCACTCCTTACTGCGGGAAATTTGAATGGATTCCACTTTCGAGCGAAGAATTTCCAACTTATTTGCTTCTGCGTCTCCACTCCCAATCAACGCATATACATTGTCTAGGCCGGATTTCTTAACAATTTTAAGCCAGTCAGAGCAATGATTGCTTATAAATCTAGCAAGATTTCCGTAATTTGCTTTGAATTCTCCGAGTGCAGCCACTTCATTGCTAACCCCATAAATTGTACACAAGTGGGGTTTGATAGCTATTCCGAGGTGACTGCCGAGTATCTCTCCCTCTGAATTTACGATTTCGTAAATTGTCTTCGCGATTCGATTGATTTCCTCCGTGTGGTCCATATCAAGAGTTTTCTGCAATAAAAAAGGGGAACTACGAAAGTTCCCCTTTTTAGAAATTTTACTGTTCTTTAAGCACCCAAATTTTTAGGTTTGGGATCCGTCAACGTCCGCAGGTAGTTCGGATGCAGCCCATTAACTACGGTCTCTCAATTTCTTAAGATTGGGCTCACTGCAAGGTAGATTGTAGGGTGGAGTTCTGTCAAACGAGAAATTTTTGCGAAATTAAACAGGAGAAAGTGAATATTCGATCGATCGACCGCGAATTTTCTCATTTCCGCTACACTCACCCAAACAAGCTCAACTGCGGCTCCTCATCCTTCTTCCCTTTTGATTCCTTCACGGACGGTTCCTTGCGTGAACCCGGCTTCCGCTTCGGCGCGGGCTTTTTCGTTCCGGTGGTCGCCGCCCCCGCAGCCGTTCCCGTCCCTGCCTTCTCCTCCCGCAAGCCGCTGGCGACCTCGCCGGCCTCGAGTTTTTCGAGGATCTCCTTGGCGCGGTCGATGATGGCGTCGGGGAGTCCGGCCAGGCGCCCGACCTGGATGCCGTAGCTGCGGTCGGCGGCGCCGGGGACGATCTGGCGGAGGAAGATGATCTGGTCGTTCCACTCGCGGACGGCGACGTTGTAGTTCTGCACGGCCTCGCGGCTGGCGGCGAGGTCGGTGAGCTCGTGGTAGTGGGTGGCGAACAGGGT
>JAUIGT010000276.1 GCA_030432615.1 Verrucomicrobiia bacterium | reverse complement strand
ATGGCTCCGTGACAACTTGGTCTGGGCGGTGCGCGGGGTCGTCGCGGTGGTGCGGACGCAGCTGAGCGCGCGCATCCAGCTGGCGGTGGCGGTTTTCGTGATTGGCGCGGGATTTTTCTTCGGGATTGATCGGGTCGAGTGGTTGGCGGTGGTGCTCGCGATCGGCATAGTGCTGGCGGCGGAGGCCTTCAACACGGCGCTGGAGTCGCTGGCGGACGCGGTGCACCCGGAGCGGGATCCGCTGGTGGGCCGGGCAAAGGACGCGGCGGCGGGCGCGGTGCTTCTGGCGGCGATTGCGGCGACGGCGGTGGGCGTTATCGTGTTCCTACCGAAAGTTTACTCATGGCTCTTCCCCCTGCTGTACCCGACCTCGACCTCGCCGATGAACTGATCGCGCTGCTCGGCCCCGATCGCGTTTCCGTCGCACCGGAGGTGCTGGAAACCCACAGCATCGACAAGTGGCACGCCTCGGCGCCGCCGGACGTGGTCGTTCTGGCGAAGGAACGCGACGACGTGGTCAAGACGATGCGCTTCGCCCATGCGCACGACATTCCCGTGACCACCCGCGGCGCGGGCGTCGGCTACGTGGGCGGCGCGGTGCCGGTGCGGGGCGGGATCGTGCTCTCGGTCCGCGGGATGGACCGGATCGTGGAAATCAACACGGCCGATGGCGTGGCGGTGGTGGAGCCGGGGGTGATCCTCGACGATCTCCAGCAAGCCGTCCGCGAGCGCGGCTGGTACTACCCGCCGGATCCGGCGAGCCTGAAGGAATGCTCCATCGGCGGCAACATCGCCACCAACGCCGGCGGTCCGCGCTGCCTGAAGTACGGCGTCACCCGGCCCTACGTGCTGGGGCTGGAGGTGGTGCTGGCCAACGGCGAGGTGCTGGTGACCGGCGGACGCTGTCACAAGAACAAGACCGGCTTCGATCTGATCGGCAGCTTCGTCGGTTCCGAGGGAATGCTCGGGGTCGTCACGCAGGCGACGCTGCGGCTGATCCCGCACCCGGAGGCGCGCGGGATGCTGACGGCGACCTTCGCGACCTTCGCGGAGGCGGCCACGGCGGTGCAGCGGATTCTCGATTCGCGCTGGCAACCGAGCGCGCTGGAGATCACCGACGGCTTCACCCTGCAGGCGGCGCGCGACTACCTCGGCGCGGAGGCTTTGCCGGACGGGAATGCCCACCTCATCGTGGAGATCGACGGCCGCGCCGAATCGGTGCGCGGCGAGCTGGCTTCGCTGAAGACCTTCCTGCAATCGCTGGGCACGCTCTCGATCGAGGAAGCGCCCGACGAGGCCGCCTGCGAGGCCATCTGGCAGCTGCGGCGCGATTTTTCCTACTCGCTCCGGGCCACCGGCCTGATCAAGCTGAACGAGGACATCGTGGTCCCGCGCTCGAAGCTGGTGGACTTGGTCGAGTTCGCCCGGCGGCTCCAGGAGGATACCGGCATCGACGTGGCTTGCTTCGGGCACGCCGGCGACGGGAACATCCACACCAACCTGATGGTGCCGAACTACCACGAGGACGCCGAGGCCCGCGCCCGCGCCGATGCGGCGCTCGACCAGTTGTTCCACTGGGTCCTTAGCGTCGGCGGCGCCATCACCGGCGAGCACGGGATCGGCCTCGCCAAGAAACGCTGGTATCCCGACGCAGTCAGCGAGGTCGGCCGCGGCGTGCACCGGGCCATCAAGCAGGCGCTCGATCCGAAGGGAATCCTCAATCCCGGGAAGTTCGTGGAGTAGCGCCGACGACTTCCGGCCCGCGCGAACACGGCGGGAAACGCCGTGTCACGAAAAATTTCGCGCCCCGTCGCCTCCAATCGCGGCTATTTTCCGGCATGCGCCTTCTCGTCACCGCCGGTCCGACCCGGGAAGCGATCGATCCCGTTCGGTTCCTCACCAATCGATCCTCCGGGAAAATGGGATACGCCATCGCCGAGGCGGCGGTCGATCGGGGTCACGAGGTCGTCCTCGTCTCTGGACCGGTCAACCTCGCGACCCCCGAAGGCCTCACGGACGGCGCCGCGGTGGAGAGCGCCCGCGACATGTTCGAGGCGGTACGGGACCGGATCGATGGTTGCGATGCCGCCATCTTCTGCGCGGCGGTGGCGGACTACCGCCCGGTGAAGTTCCAGGAGGAAAAGATCAAGAAGACGGGCGATTCGCTCACCCTCGAGCTGGAGAAAACCGAGGACATCCTCGGCAGCGCGCGACCGATCTTCGGATTCGAGGGCGTGCTCGTGGGGTTCGCCGCGGAGACCAACAATCTCGAGGAATTCGCCTGGGCCAAGCTGGAAAAGAAGGGCTGCGACCTGCTGGTGGCCAACGACGTCAGCCGGCGCGACATCGGTTTCGACAGCGACCGCAACGAGGTGCGGCTCTTCTTCGCCAACGGACGCCGGCAGTCGCTGCCCGCCGCGTCGAAGTCCGCCCTTGGCGCGCAACTGGTCGAGATCGTGGAAACGCTCGTGGCAGAGCGGGGGCGGAATGATGGAATGATGGAATGATGGAATCGGAACGTGGCCGTCCGGAGGAAGGATGGGCGTTTGGGAAAGGGGGAATGTTGCGCTATGGAAGGGAACGACCGCCGTCCCAACCCTCCAGCATTCCCCTGTTCCAAGATTCCAACCCTCCCCTTCCCTCCCGTCCGTTCCCATGAATCCCTTTCTCCAACTCGCCTGCGACGCGGGCCGCGAAGCCGGGGCGCTCCTGCGTGACCACTACGAGTCCGACCTGAACGTCAACGAGATGCTCGACCACGACATCAAGCTCGAACTCGATGTCCGCAGCCAGGACCTGATCACCCGCCGCATTCTCGACGCCTTTCCCGACCACGCCATCTACGGCGAGGAAGGCATCGCCGGAAATCCCGACAGTCCCATCGAGTGGATCGTCGATCCCATCGACGGCACGGTGAACTATTTCTACGGCATCCCCCATTTCTGCGTGTCCATCGCCATGCGCGAGGCCGGCGTGCTCAAGGTGGGCGCGATCTACGACCCGATGATGGACGAGCTGTTCGCGGTGGAGGCCGGAGGTACCCCGACCCGGAACGGCAAGCCGATCACCACCAGCCCGCGTTCGGAACTGAAGGACGCGGTCGTCACCATCGGCTTCTCGAAGTCGAAGGAAGCCATGGACGCCGGCATGGCGCGCTACCGGGCCGTGGCTTACCAGGTGCGAAAGACCCGGATGATGGGCAGCGCGGCCCTGGCCCTGGCCTACATCGCCTGCGGCCGTCTCGACGCCTACATCGAGGAACAGATCAGCCTCTGGGACATCGCCGCGGGGCAGCTCCTGGTCGAGGCCGCCGGGGGCACCATCCGCCTCGCGGACTCGGTTTCCCACCCCGACAAATGGGGCATCGTGGCCGACAACGGCAAACTGCCGCTTGATGACCTCTGAGAAATCGCGAGGGTACCGGAGACATGCAACGCTGCGGTATCGGATATGACGTGCACCGGTTCGCCGAAGGGCGGCCGCTGATCCTGGGGGGGGTCGAGATTCCCCACGAGAAAGGGCTCATCGGCCATTCGGATGCCGACGCTCTGTGTCACGCCATCGCCGACGCCATTCTCGGCGCGATGGGCGATCACGACATCGGCTACTACTTTCCCCCCGGCGACGAGCAGTGGGAGGGCGTGTCCAGCCTGGTCATCCTGCGGGAAGTGCGGAAGATCGCGGAGAAGAAATCCGCCTGGATTCACAATATCGACAGCACCGTCATCGCCGAGGCGCCCAAGATCATGCCGCACGCCGAGGCCATGAAGGCGGCAATCGCCGAGGCGCTCGGCCTCGACGTTCACCAGATCGGGATCAAGGCCACCACCAACGAGATGATGGGCTTCATCGGCCGGCAGGAAGGCATCGCCGCGATGGCCATCGCCAGCATCGAGGTGCGCGACGGCGGCTACTGATCGGAATCGCCGCTCAGTTGGCCGCGGCCACCTTCTTGGTCGCGATCTTTTCGATGTCGCGCATCACCGCCGTCGGGCCGCGATAGTTGCCATCGACGTAGCTGTCCGACAGCACCTTGCCCTCGCGATCGACGAGCACGAGGCACGGAATGCCGTTCCCGGCGTATTTCCTGACCTCGTCCATGCGATCCACATAGCGATACTTGACCGCCGGCCACGGCATGTCGTCATCGACCATGTATTCCTCCATGTCGCCCTCGGAATTGTCGCGGCTCACGAAGATGATCTCGAAGGACTTCTTGGCCTCGGGATTTTCCCGGTAGAATTTCACCAGCGACGGCGTGAACTGGCGGCAGGGGCCGCACCAGCTGGCGGAAAAATAGAACGCGTAGTATTCCGGTTCCTGGGCCATCTCGTACTTCGACACCCGGCGCCCGTCCACGGCGACCAGCTTGCCGTCGAGCACGTCCTTGAAGATCGAGGGCTTGGCGGGAGCCTTCGACGGAGCCTCGGCCATCTCGGCAGCGGCTTCCTTGGCGTAGGACTGGTCGGCTTCACTGAGGGAGGCCAGCGGCACGTCGAAGGTGCGCCCGTCGCTCATTTTCAGGACCGCGACTTCCGCGCCGGCGGCTTCCTTCAGTTCGACGAGTTCGGCCTCGAGGGTCCGTCCGTCCGAGTTCGTCCAGGTCCGCGCGGTGGCGGTGACGGGGAGAAGACCGGCGCCCAGGAGGACGGCGGCGAGCAGGGTGGCGAGAGTTTTCATGGATTCGCTGGGCCGGGGGTTGGAAAACGGCCACACTTCATTGTTAACGCCATCCGGTTCCGGGATCAATGCAGATCGCGTCATTGCAGGCTGGCGAAAACGGGGTTTTCGCGCGAAAATCCGGTCGATGAATCCCCGTTTTCCACGCTGGCTCGTGCGCTCGTTCGTCTGGCTGATCCTGCCGGCGGCCTGGTGGTGGGTGAAGCGGCACGAACTGCGGATCCTGCGCCAGGGCAGCCGGCTGACGCCCGCCGAGAAGCGGGACGCGGCGGCGGCGGGAGTGGCGGACATCAAGGCGATTCGCGTGCTCGTGATCGAACCGGTGCCCACGCCGGGGGGACCGCTCCTCCGCTGGATGGGCCAGGTGACCGGCTTTCCGCTGGAGCCGCCCGCCGGCATGGCCCTGGGACACGGGATCTACCTCGACCCTGCGGCCGCCAACTGCCGCCACACTTTCCTGCACGAATGCGTTCACGTGGCCCAGTACGAGCGCCTCGGCGGGGACTGGCGTTTTCTCCGCCGCTACCTGGAGGAGTGCATCCGCGACAGCTACTGGAACGCCGCCATGGAACAGGAGGCCAACCAGGTCGCCGATCGCGTCTGCGGCGCCGGGGCGTAGTCTTCCGTCCCGGAAATTCCTTCGCACCGACTGCGTTGCCCTTCGGATGGTGATGACCGGCGAAGTGGTCGAGCCCTACAAAGCGACTCAAATGATCTCCAGCTCATCGCCGTCGTCGAAGCCCATATCGACTTCACGGACGCGCTTGCTGTCCCGCACCGCCTCGACAGCGGCGCGCAGGGTTTCCACGAGACTGCCCGGACCCGGGATCCAGCTCAGGGTCAACTCCGGAGCGGTGCGGTCCGAGCTGATGATCTCGATCTCGCCGGCGCCGAACAAGCGCTGCAGGAAGGGCTCCTTCAGGCTCCAGTCCTTCACCCGGTAGAGCTCGATGTCCTCGTTGTGCTTGGAAAAGATCCCACTGCGAATGCGGAGGCGCTGGCGCGTGAGGGTGATGCGATAGTTGGCGATACTCACCGCCTTCCAGATCGCGATGGGAATGGGAATGACGAGGAGGCAGGAGAGCCACCACCCGAAATTCTGCCACTGCGATGGGGTTCCCTCCCAGAGGACGCTTTCCTCATCGGCGGGGGTGGACACTTGCGGCGGGTGGGTAGGATCGGGAGCACTCATGAATCTGCGGGAAACGATGACAGCTTTCGGCACCGATTTCGATTCCGAAATCGCGACGGATTTGGAACGACCGGATCCCCCTCGCCTGTTTCCGGAAACCAGACAGGGTCAGGTGCGGGACCTGACCCTGTCGCATGGGTGAAATCGATGGCCGCGCTCGCCAGAGCACGGTCGATGTTGGGGAAGGAACGGATCAATCGATCAGTTCGACTCGACGGTCTCGGCTTCCTCTTCCTCGGGGGCGTTGTCGTCGTCCTTCTTCTTGGACTTCTTGCCGGGCTTGGCGGTGAAGATGAGTTCGTCCTTCTTGTCCTTGCCCTCACCTTCCTGCTCCCGGGTGACCTTGATGACATCGCCGTGGCGGACGTCGCCGCGGAGGAGTTTCTCCGCCAGCGGATCCTCGAGATGTTTCTCCACGGCTCGCCGCATGGGACGGGCGCCGTAGTTGGGGTCGTAGCCCTTGTCGATGAGGAACTCCTTCGCGTCCTGGTCGAGTTCGAGGATCATGTCCTTCTCGGCGAGGCGATCGAGCACGGTCTGGATCTCCAGATCGATGATCTTGATGAGATCGTCGCGCTCCAGCATGTGGAAGACGATCTTCTCGTCGAGACGGTTGAGGAACTCGGGTTTGAAGACGGTCTTGGCCTGCTCGAGGATCTTGCCCTTCATCCCCTCGTAATCGGCCTCGTCGGCGCCCATGGCCCCGAAGCCGAGCGAGGTCTGCTTCTTGATGAGTTCGGCGCCGACGTTCGACGTGAGGATGATGATGGTGTTCCGGAAGTCGATCTTGCGGCCGAGGCTGTCGGTGATCTGACCCTCCTCCAGGATCTGGAGCATGAGGTGCATCACGTCCGGGTGGGCCTTCTCGACCTCGTCGAACAGCACCACCGAATAGGGGCGACGACGCACGGCCTCGGAGAGCTGCCCGCCCTCCTCGTAGCCGACGTAGCCGGGAGGTGATCCGATGAGGCGGCTGCTGGTGAATTTCTCCATGTACTCGGACATGTCGATCTGGATGAGGGCATCCGGATCGCCGAACATGAACTCGGCCAGGTTCTTGGCGAGGTAGGTTTTCCCGACACCGGTGGGGCCGAGGAAGATGAAGGAACCGATGGGCCGGCGCGGGTTCTTGAGATCGGCCCGCGAGCGGATGAGCGCCTTGGAGATGGCCACGCAGGCCTCGTCCTGGCCGATGACGCGCGACTTGAGTTCCTCCTCCATCTTGAGGAGCTTCTCGGCTTCCTTTTCCTCCATGCGCTGGAGGGGAACGCCGGTCCACTTGGCCACGACCGCCATGATGTCGTCTTCCTCGACATCGACGATGTGCTCCTCGGTGCTGGCGCGCCATTCCTCGAGGATTTCCTCGAGTTCGCGACGCTTGGTCTTTTCCTTGTCCCGAAGCGCAGCGGCGTTCTCGAAATCCTGGTCCTTGATGGCCTTTTCCTTGTCGACCACGATCTCCTCGATCTCGACCTCGATGTCCTTGACCTCGGGCGGACGGGTCATCGCGGCGATGCGGGCCTTGGCGCCGGCTTCGTCCATGATGTCGATGGCCTTGTCTGGCAGGAAGCGATCGGTGAGATAACGGGCCGAAAGCTTGACGCAGGCGGAGATGGCTTCCGGGGAATACTGGGCCTTGTGGTGCAGTTCGTACTTGGAGCGGAGGCCCTGGAGGATCTGGATGGCATCCTCGACGCTGGGCTCGTCGACCTTCACCTGCTGGAATCGGCGGGCGAGGGCGGCGTCCTTCTCGATGTACTTCCGGTATTCGTTCAGCGTGGTGGCGCCGACGCACTGGAGTTCACCGCGGCTTAGGGCGGGCTTGATGATGTTGGACGCGTCCATGGCGCCCTCGGCGGAACCGGCACCCACGATGGTGTGCAGCTCGTCGATGAAGAGGATGACGTTCTTGGAACGGCGAATCTCGTCCATGACGGCCTTGATGCGCTCCTCGAACTGGCCGCGGTACTTGGTGCCGGCGACCATGAGGGCGAGGTCGAGGGTGATGACCTTTTTCTCGCGCAGCAGCTCAGGCACGTTGCCGGAGGCGATCTCCTGGGCGAGTCCCTCGACGATGGCGGTCTTGCCGACGCCGGGTTCCCCGATGAGGACGGGGTTGTTCTTGGTGCGGCGGCAGAGAATCTGGATGACGCGCTCGATCTCGCCGGCGCGGCCGATGACCGGGTCCAGCTCGTTTTCCTGGGCCAATTCGGTCAGGTCGCGACCGAAGGCGCGCAGGGCGGGCGTCTTGGAGTCCTTCTTGCCTCCGCCGACGGGCCCGAGGCCCTCGTCGAATTCGCCTTCCTCGGCGGGCTCCAGCGGCGCTTCGTCAGTCTCGGTTTCGGTGTAGTAACCGGCGAGGTGGTCGGATTCGCCGAATATATCCTCTTCGATCTCGATGTCTTCGTGCCAGATA
>JAUIGT010000275.1 GCA_030432615.1 Verrucomicrobiia bacterium | reverse complement strand
GGAATACCAACACTGGGCGCGAGCTTGCGTCATAAACTTCGAAGAAGCTTGGCCGGGAAGAGATTTTGATTTCTCCGTCGCTTGGCATGCTGCCGTTCTCGTTCATGAGGCTACCCATGCCCTCCTTAGCAATCGCGGGATCACCTATAACGACTCGAATTGCGTGAGGATCGAGCGCCTATGCGTAAAAGAACAGAACCGATGGGCAGCAGGATTGGAGGATGAGGAGTTAGGACGGAAGCTCCATCAAGAGTTTGATCCCAACGATTGGGATTCCTGTTGGAATGCCTCGAGATTCACACATCTCAAATCGACAATCCGAAACGCATGCTCCGACTAAGCAGAATCGGGTAGGCGGAATCGGGTAGGCGGAGGGATTGAACCTCCGCCCCCCACACCACCGGACGTGCGGGTTTGCCTTCGGCCATGGGGTTTGCGGCTTCGCCGAATTCCTTGAACCGTTCCGGTCAGGCCATTGCATCCGGCGGTTCCCATCAGTCAGGGTTTCGCCTTCCAACCCTTCGCAGGGCCGTCCGGATACCGAACCGAGCGGAGCGAGCTAGCCTGCACGAAGTGAAGCCCGAAGGGGCGAGGGGACCCGAGCGCAATGCTGATCCACTGGCTTGCGATGGCGGGAACACGGTGGTCGGCAAACCACTGGTGGGTCATCGCCGGTCCAACGTTTTTTCGGTCGTTCACGAGCCGTGAATCGCCTTCCCAACGTTTTTTCGGCCATTCATGAGCCGTGAATCGCCTTCCCAAGGTTTTTTCGGCCGTTCATGAGCCGTGAATCGCCTTCCCAACGTTTTTTCGGTCGTTCATGAGCTGTGAATCGCCTTCCCAACGTTTTTTCGGGTTCTGCCGAAAGGGGCGGGCGGCAAATCATGCCGGTAGGCGCAAGCACGATTCGTTGGCGAGCTGGTGATGGGGAATTGCTGTCCGCCAAGGGGATCGCCCTCTGGCGTCGGGAACTCGACGGCTTCTGTCGAAAGGGATCAGCAGTTCTGCCGAAAGCGGGGGGGGAAGACGGACCACGGGGCTGGACACCACCAGGGAAGTGCAGCGATAGTGTCTCGGTAAAAATGAAATAAACGAGATTTCATGACCCTGCCCAACGCTGAAGCAGCGATTGTTGAGATCGAGAAATTGAGGGATTATTGCCTGAATCGGAATCATCCCAGAGGGAAGCACAAGGCCCGGATTCTGGAGGCCGCATTGGGGATTACCCAAGACAATTCCGAAGAATTGCGCCGGGTAATTCTGAGTGAGATTCAGACAGCAGAGTGCGAGATCGGAGAAGTCGATGAATACGGAAGCCGCTACACGGTTGACCTTGAGATCACGCGAAATGAGAGATCCGCCATCGTCCGCACTGGTTGGATCATCAAATCTGGTGAGAAAGCGCCGAGGTTGACAACTTGTTTTGTGAACAGAGAATAAGGATGTAATGAAGGAAGCGATTCAGATTCTGGACGTTGTGGCACTTCTCGAGGACCTGCCCGATCGGGGCCTGGTCGCCGGACAGGTCGGGACGATCGTGGAGCTTCTCAGCGATGGGGTCTTTGAGGTGGATTTCTGTGACAATGATGGACGGAGCTACGCAACGCTGGCCTTGCGTGCTGACCAACTGATCTCGCTCCACTACTCTCCCGTCGCAGCCTGACCGAAGACAAAGACCGAGCAAGGCGAATCACGGAAACTCGCTCGTCGTGGGTGGTTTTCTCGCGTGACTCCGCAATGGGTCATGGCTCCGCAAAGGTTCAGGTGAAAATTCTTGACGCTTTCTGAGCGTTTTTCAACGCTGCTCCGGCAAATAGAGACTTACCCTTTTGGGGTAGAATCAAATATTTTGTCCCGCCCCTGTGACCCGAAGTGCAGCCCGAAGGGGCGCGCAATGCTGATCCACTGGGTTGCCATGGTGGGAACACAATGGTCGGCAAACCACTGGTGGGTCATCGCCGTCCCGACGTTTTTTCGGTCGTTCACGAGCCGTGAACCGCCTTCCCTGAAACACCGCTCCAGCAAATAGAGGCTCATCTTTTCAGGGTTGCGTCAGATATTCTGTCCTGCCCCCGCGGCTTCGTTTGAAGAGTTTCCAGCTATGTAGACGCGGCCCGAATCGTCTTTCGAATCTCATTCGCGACTACGTGATCCTCGATCCGTTGCTCGGGGAATTGCCTGGTGGTTCCATCCCGCAGGAGGCACTCGGCCCAGCCCCCTTCCCCCAGCGTTCTGCAACGAACAATATCGACCAACCTGATCCGAAACGGTTCACCCATCGCGCTCGAGTTCGGATGATACACCAGCCATCCATCGCGCAGTTCCAGGCGGTAGCGGAATCTGCCGGTCAGGGTTCCCCAGATCAAGGCACCACAGATCAGGCAACCGAGGATCAGGCCATATATCAAAAGGCTCATGAACACGATATTCTACGCTCAGGAATCCGCCTTTGCCACTCCGGCACCGATCAATAGGCTCACGCCGCGCAGTGACAAATCAGCCTCGAAAATACAACCGGGCGATGAACGAATGTTCCGGCAACTTTCCGCCGCGGAAAGGACCGAGAATGGCTACCACGGGGATTTCCCCGCTTGACCGGATTTCAAACCGGGAGTAATCCTTTGTCACGCCAAATCCCGACTAATCCGATAGGGAATTAGGTTTTTATGTCCGCTCCCGTTTCCAACCCTTCCGCCTCCGCGCCTGCCGAGCCCGCCCGCCCGGCGATCGAGGTGGTGGGCGAACGTCTCGGGGTCGATGTGCGGGGCGAGAATGCCCGCCTGGAGGCGGCCGACGCGGAGGCCCGGGTGGCGTGGGCGCTGGAGACTTTCCGGCCCCGGATCGCGCTCAGTTCGAGCTTCGGCGCCCAGGCGGCGGTGTCGCTGCACCTGGTGTCGCGCCTGTGGCCGGAGATCCCGGTCATCCTGGTCGACACGGGCTACCTGTTTCCCGAGACCTACGAGTTCATCGACCAGCTCTCGGAGCGGCTCTCGCTGAACCTGAAGGTCTATCGCAGCGCCATGAGCCCGGCCTGGCAGGAACGCCGCTACGGGAAACTCTGGGAGCAGGGGCTCAACGGCATCGAGCTGTACAACCGCATCAACAAGGTGGAGCCGATGAACCGCGCCCTGCAGGAACTGGGGGTCGATGCCTGGATCGCCGGGCTGCGTCGCCAGCAGAGCAAGAGCCGGGAAAACACCTCGGTGCTGGCGGTGGCCAACGACCGGATCAAGGTGCACCCCATCGTCGATTGGACGGACAAGGATGTCTTCGATTACCTGAAGCAGCACGACCTGCCCTACCACCCGCTCTGGGAACAGGGCTACGTCTCCATCGGCGACTGGCACACCAGTCGCAAGCTGACCGAGGGACTGACGCCGGAGGAAACCCGCTTCTTCGGCCTGAAACGGGAGTGCGGGCTTCACGAAGATGTCGATTTCGTGATTTGATCGCTGCCCCGACCCCGGCGCCTCCGCCGCCATGACCGGCTGGCGGCTTGCGTTTTCCGTCTCCTGCCACTTCTTGTCCCTTCCCATTTTTTCTTTTCCGACATGTCCACCAACCTCCATCCCACCTTCGACCGGATGCTGCCCCGCGAAGCCAAGGAAGCTCTCCTCGGCCAGCGCGGACTGGTGGTGTGGCTCCACGGCCTGAGCGGCTCCGGGAAGAGCACGCTGGCGCACCTGCTGGAGCGGAAACTCCACGAGGAGAAGATTTTCACCAAGCTGCTCGACGGGGACAACGTCCGCACCGGGCTCAACCACAACCTCGGGTTCTCGGACGAGGACCGGAAGGAAAACATCCGCCGCGTGGCCGAGGTGGCGAAGCTGTTCAGCGACGCGGGCGTGGTCACGATCGCCTCCTTCATCACCCCGAGGAACGACCTGCGCGCCATCGCCCGGGAGATCCTCGGCGGAGACGATCTGCTGGAGGTTTACGTGAAGGCTTCCTTCGAGACCTGCGCCGAGCGCGACGTGAAGGGGCTCTACGCCAAGGCCAAGGCGGGCGAGGTGAAACAGTTCACGGGGAAGGATTCCGCCTTCGAGGAACCCGACCACGCCGATCTGGTCCTCGATACGGAGGCCGAGACCGAGGCCGAATCGCTTGCGAAGCTGCACGAGGTGGTGTCCGGTCGCGTCCGCCTCGGTTGATCCCCCCGCCCGCCCCGCCAACGAGCCCGTTCGTTCCGAAACCACGACAGACGACAGCACTCCTTCCCTTTTCTCACCCCATGGACACGCAGATACATTCCTACCAGGTCAATCACCTGAAGCAGTTGGAGTCGGAGGCGATCTACATCCTTCGCGAGACGGCGGCTCAGTTCGAACGCCCCGCCCTGTTGTTTTCCGGCGGCAAGGATTCCATCGTCATGGCGCACCTGGCGCGGAAGGCCTTTCATCCCGCCCGCCTGCCCTTTCCGCTGGTGCACGTGGACACCGGGCACAACTTTCCGGAAACGCTCGAATACCGCGACCGCTTCGTCGAGGAAGTCCGCGCCGAACTGATCGTCGGCAGCGTCCAGGAGTCCATCAATCGCGGCACCGCCCGGGAGGAGAAGGGACCGAACGCCAGCCGCAACGCGATCCAGACGATCACCCTGCTGGAGACGATCGAGGCACACGAATTCGACGCCTGCCTCGGCGGCGGCCGGCGGGACGAGGAGAAGGCCCGCGCCAAGGAGCGCTTCTTCTCCCACCGCGACGACTTCGGCCAGTGGGATCCGAAGAATCAGCGACCCGAACTCTGGAACCTGTTCAACGGGCGCAAGCATCACGGGGAACACTTCCGCGTCTTTCCGCTCAGCAACTGGACCGAGATGGACGTCTGGCAGTACATCAAGGCCGAGGACATTCCCCTGCCCAGTCTCTACTTCGCCCACGAACGACCGGTCTTTCGCCGCGGCGGCACCTGGCTCGCGGTGACCGAATTCGTCACGCTGGGGGAGGACGAGGAACCCGAGAAGCGGACGGTTCGCTTCCGCACCATCGGCGACGCCACCTGCACCGGCGCCGTCGAATCGGAGGCCGCCACGCTCGACGACATCATCCAGGAAGTCGCCACCGCCCGACAGACGGAGCGGGGCACCCGCGCCGACGACAAGCGCTCCGAGACCGCCATGGAGGACCGGAAGAAAGAGGGTTACTTCTAAGATCAGACAGGATTAACAGGATTTCAGGATTGCACTATGAATGAGGAAAATTCCACCGCCGGCTATCTCGACATGGACCTGCTCAGGTTCACCACGGCCGGAAGCGTCGATGACGGAAAATCGACCCTGATCGGGCGCCTGCTCTACGATTCGAAGAACACCTTCGAGGACCAGATGGAGGCCGTCGAACGCAGCTCCAAGCAGCGTGGCGACGAGAACGTCAACCTGGCCCTGCTGACGGACGGTCTCCGGGCCGAACGCGAACAGGGCATCACCATCGACGTGGCCTACCGCTATTTCGCCACCCCGAAGCGGAAGTTCATCATCGCCGACACTCCCGGCCACATCCAGTACACGCGGAACATGGTGACGGGCGCCTCGACGGCGAACCTGGCCATCATCCTCGTCGACGCCCGCCACGGGGTCATCGAGCAGACCTGCCGCCATGCCTTCATCGCCGACCTGCTGCGCATTCGCCACGTGGTGCTGGCGGTGAACAAGATGGACCTCGTCGATTACGAGCAGGAAGCCTACGACCGGATCGTGGAGGACTTCCGCCGCTTCTCCTCGCGGCTCGACAACCTGGTCGACATCACCGCGATCCCGATCTCGGCGCTCAACGGGGACAACGTCGTCACCAAGAGCAACAAGATGCCCTGGTATCACGGCCCCGACCTGCTCTATCACCTGGAATCGGTCTACATCGGCTCGGACCAGAATCATGTCGATGCCCGCTTCCCGGTGCAGTGGGTGATCCGTCCGCATTCCCACGAGCATCACGACTTCCGCGGTTACGCGGGCCGGGTGGCCGGCGGTGTCTTCAAGCCCGGAGACGATATCGTGGTCCAGCCCTCGGGTTTCAGTTCCAAGATCAAGAGCATCGAGACCTTCGAAGGACCGCTGGAGGAAGCCTTCGCCCCGCTCTCGGTGGCGATCACCCTGGAGGACGAGATCGACATCAGCCGGGGCGACATGATCGTGAAGCCCAACAACCAGCCGCAGAAGGGCCAGGAAATCGACGCCATGATCTGCTGGTTCTCGGAATCCGCGAAGCTCAACCCCAGGGGGAAATACTACCTCCGCCACACCACCCGCGAGGTGAAGGCCATCGTCCAGGAGGTGCGCTACAAGGTCAACATCAACACCCTTCACAAGATCGAGGACGACCTCGAGTTCGGCCTCAACGACATCGGTCGCATCTCGCTGAAGACCTCGGCGCCGCTGCTCTTCGACAGCTACCGCAAGAACCGCATCACCGGCAGCTTCATCCTCATCGATCCGCAGACCAACGTGACCGTGGCGGCCGGGATGATCGTGTGATCCCGGACGGCGGAACCGCCAAGCAGAACGCCCTCCCCCGAAATCGGGAGAGGGCGTTTCCAAGGAAGACGCGGGGCGATTTCCGGTACCCCGCGATGAATGAAAGGTAGACCGATCGGAACTACTCGTAGGTCGAGTAGACCATGAGTCCGAGGTCGTCGCCCTCCACGAGGAAGGACTGGTTGTCGATGACGGACTCGGCCTTGAGGTAGTTCTTCAGCGTCTCGGCGTGGCGGGAATTCTCACCCGGGATGAGCACCCGATACCAGCGCTTGCCCTTGGCGTCGGGATTGGACGCCCAGACCTGAATCTCGCCGTTCCAGTGGTCGTTCCCCCACAGGCTGCGAGCGGCCTGGATGGCGGCCTCGCGATCCCGACTGGCGGCGGCCTGGATGAAGACCCGGGAGGAAGCCTCCTTTTCGAGGGGGCCCATCTTGGCGTCCCCCACGATGTAGGCATCCTTGGGCGCCAGTCCGCGACTGACGAGGAGCCCGCGGAGATTCCGGGCCTCGTCATTGCTCTTGCAGGGGATGGCCACCGCGATGGCACCGTTGGACGCGCGGTGAAGCGCGGGTTCGCCATAGGGGCTCACCTCCTTGCGGAGGCTTTCCAGCTTCGTCTCCTGTTCCGCCTGATCGAAGGAGGAACTGAGGATGACGTACTCCGCCCGAACCGGAACGATCGCGGCGGCAAGGAGGGTCAGGATGATGGTGGGGATACTCGCACTGTTTCTCATGACGAGAGCAGTTTCGTTAAAATTTAAAAAACATTCAAGGTAAATTTTCTCAAATAGTTAATTTTTTAAAAATTCTGGTCGCATTCCTGCGATTGATCGCGCGCCAGGGACACGAAAAAAGCGCCTCCGGACGAACCGGAAGCGCTTCCTCGAAAGATGGGTGAGGGTATTCGAGCGGGCGAAGCCGCACCCAGCCGGCAGATCACTCTCCGCTGGTGGCGATGGCGTCGGGGCCCTTTTCGCCGGTACGAATGCGAATGGCGTCCTCGACGGTGGAGACGAACACCTTGCCGTCGCCGATCTTGCCGGTGGCGGCCGCTTTCACGATGGTATCGACCACGCCGGCGGCGTCGTCGTCTTCGGTGACGATCTCGAGCTTCACCTTGGGCAGGAAATCGACGGTGTACTCACTGCCTCGGTAGATCTCGGTGTGGCCTTTCTGACGGCCGAACCCCTTGACCTCGCTGACGGTCATCCCGTGAACGCCGGACTCGGTGAGGGCTTCCTTAACTTCTTCGAGTTTGAAGGGTTTGATGATGGCTTCGATTTTTTTCATGGTCGGATCAGTCGTTGGATGTGAATGGTTTCGTGACTGTTCCTCCTTGGATGCAATTCCCGTGCCAATCTTTTCGCTTTTTCATAACCCACTGAATTTCAGCGAAGAAAAGGAGGAACTTTTCCGAGCGGAATCCGGTTGAGTTTATTTTTTTACCACCCTATGGTAAAAAAGTTACCACGTTGTCTGGTTTCGCTCGCGCCATGCCTCCTCGCTCCGCCCGGCTCCTGATCGCGGATCCCGATGCCGAATCGATCGACCGATTCACGGGGGCCTTCTCCCGCGAGGATTGCTACCTGGTCACCTCCCGATCCGCTCCGGAAGCGTTGGAGCTTTGCCAGACGGAGACCTTCGACGCCGTCATCTGCGACACCGGCAACCCCGGCGGACCGGGGCTCCTCGCCGACCTGCGTCGCCTGCGCCCCAAGCTCCCGGTGATCGCCACCGCCGAGAATCCCGGCAGCGGGACCGCCATCGAGGCCATCAAGGCGGGCGCCTACGATTTCCTTCCCAAGCCTGTCGAGGCCGACGAACTCCGACGGATCGTCA
>JAUIGT010000274.1 GCA_030432615.1 Verrucomicrobiia bacterium | reverse complement strand
GTTTCACGGTCGCATTGCCGATCAGGGCGACTTCGACCGCCTCCACCTCGGCGCGGCAATTCCAGCGCTGTTCGATCTGCCGAACGACGAAATCGGGCGTGAGGTAGCCGATCAACAGTTGCCGGGCGACCAGGGCGCCCGCGAGCACCAGGACCAGGAGTAACAGCGCCGAGATCAGGAGTTTCCGCTTCATGGATGACCCTATACTAGGAGGGGAAGACAGCCGTGGCAACCACGCCCGTCTCCGTCGCCGATTCCCCGCAAGCAGACAGGGTCGAGTCAACGACCCGACCCTGTTCAATCCGGGCAGGGCGTCGGCGCGCCCTCGCCTGCGGACGCGTCCTCAGTCGTTCGCGTCCAGATCCAACTCGCGGACCCAGATGTTGCGGAAACGAACGGGGTTGTTGTGGTTCTGGAGCTTGATGGGCCCTTTCTCGAGCACCGTGTCGTAGTTGGCCACCTTCTTGTGTCCGGTGGGTCCGAGGTAGGCCTGGCGGTGATGGGTGACCACGCCGTTGTGGAGAATGGTCACGTAGGCCTTCTTGAGGAGCTTGCCGTCCTCGTCGAATTTCGGCGCCTCGAAGATGATGTCGTAGGTCTGCCACTCGCCCGGTTTCCTGCTGGCATTCACCAGCGGCGGTTTCCATCCGTAGAGGGCGCTGGCCTGACCGTCGGCGTAGGTTTTGTTCTGGTAGCTGTCCAGCACCTGGATCTCGTAACCACCCAGCAGGAAGATGCCGGAATTCCCGCGGCCCTGGGAGTTGCTCTCGACCGTTTCGGGCGAGGCCCATTCGACATGCAACTGGACGTCGGTGAACTCGCGCTTGGTCTTGATGTAGCCTCCCGCGCCCTCGCCTTTCGGGGGAACTTCGACGTAGCCATCCTTCACGATCCAGTCACAGGGTGAACCGTCCTTTTCCATCACCCATTCCTTGGTCATGTCCTTGCCATCGAAAAGGACGATGGCGTCGGCGGGCGGGTCCGACGGCGTCTCGCCCGGTTCCACCACCTCGGGCCGGGGGCGGGTGTCGTCGTGCACGCGCCATTTGCCGTCGGGCAGCATGGGCGTGTCCGTGTAGCCCGTGGGGTGCGGCTTGGGTTTCTCCTCCGCGGCGAGGCCGGGAGTCGCGACTCCCGCCACGGCCAGAAGGCCGCACGGGACGAGAAGAAGGAGGGACTTTTTCATGGGGATGTCTTCGGAGAAAGAGGGCCGAGGGTGCCACCGAAACCGGTGGCTTGCAATGGCGCAATCGGCCATGCCTTCCGCTCGGCGTCGATGTCCGCGGTTTCGTCGATCACCTTGACAGCCGCCTCCGTTACCGGCACCATCCGGGGCGCCATTCTGCGCACGCCGGAACCATGTGCCGACGAATCCCACTCTCCCTCCCCGCCCTCCCCAGGGCCCTGTGCTCCACGGCAGCCGTTCTCGCCTTCCTTTTTGGCGCGAGCCGGACCCAAGCGGCGGACGAACGTCCGAATATTCTCTTCATTTTCGCCGACGATGTCAGCTATCGAAACATCGGGTGCTACGAGGGCAGCTACGACTGGGTCCGGACACCCCACATCGACCGGCTGGCGGAAGCCGGCGTTCGTTTCACCCGCGGCTACGTGGGGGCCTGGTGCATGCCCTCCCGTGCCACGATGATGACGGGGCACCACCAATATGGGAACAATTCGCTTCGCCTGCGTCCCGCCAGCTATCCGGCAGCCACCTACCGCCGGAAGAAGATGCCTCTATGGCCGTCCGCTCTGCGCGAGAATGGCTATTTCACCGGGATGATCGGAAAGTGGCACCTCGGCCGGGACGACGGCTGGGGCCATGCCTGGGACTATCAGAAAGTCTGGAACCGGAGCAAATACACCAAGAACGCCTCGGCCTACTACGAGGACCAGATCATCGTCACCAACGGGGGAAAACCGGAACTGGTGGAAGGATATCCGACCGATTTCTACACCGACTGGGCCACCGATTTCATCAAGGGAGAAGGGCGCGATGAAGACAAGCCCTGGTTTCTCTGGCTCTGCTACGGCGCCGCGCACGGCCCTTTCAAGCCCGCCGAGCGTCACCTGGATCTTTTTCCCGAGGCCCATGTGCCGGCTCCCGCGGATGTGTTCCCTCCCCGTCCCGGCAAGCCCTTCTACATGCAAAAGATCAATACCTGGACGGAAGGCTCGGATGGGCGGCCCAAGCTCTTCCATTTTCGAACTCCCAAGGGCGGAACCGACGGTATCCACGGACCCGACATCTCGGATTGGAATCGTCAGATCCAGCAGACGATCGCCTCCCTCGATGAGGGTGTCGATCGGCTGATCGAAGCCCTCGATGAGTCGGGGCAGCGGCGGAAGACCCTCATTGTCTTCACCGCGGACCAAGGGTTCGCCATGGGACAACACGGGTTCGCCACCAAGATGGCTCCCTACGATGCGAACATCCGCCCTCCCCTGATCTTCAGCCATCCCGGCTCGATTCCCTCGGGAACCATCTGCAAGCACCCGGTTTCGGGGCCCGACATCGTGTCCACCCTCCTCGCTCAAGCGGAAACTCCCGAGCCCTGGTTCATGCACGGGCACGATTTCAGCGAACTACTGAAGAACCCCGGGCGGAAAGAATGGGAACACGGGGCCGTGTTGGCCATGACCGGAGTCATGTGGGGCAAGGACACCGACAACTACCCGGTGCTCATCAAGCACACCCAGGGCATTCCCTGGTGGTTTTCCTACTCCAAGGGGAAATACAAGTATATCCGTATCGCGGAGCCGAACGAGATCGAGGAATTCTATGACCTCGAGGCAGATCCGGAGGAATTGAACAATCTCGCGCTCGATCCCTCCTATCACGATCTGATCCGGGAGTATCGCACCGCTCTGGTCGAAGAGTTGCGGCGCACCAAGCCCGACCATCCGAAACGGAACGGCCTTCCTCCGGTTTTTCCGCTCACCGACAACATCGCGGAGGAGATCGAGGATTCAGGTTCGATGTATCGGAAAAAGGAAGGGTTCCGCCCCTTCGCCGCGCGCCGCGTGCTCGACTTCATCATCCACCGGATTCCTCCCAAGATTCTCTACTGATGATGGAGCGAATCCGCGAACTGTGCCTCCGGGCTTTCGGTGGAAACGTTTCGTCTTCGGAGCCTGCTGTGAAGCTCTCCCACCCCTGCCTTACAATGCACCGTCCCTACGTCATTCTGGTTGTCGCGGTTTTCCTCGCTCTTCTCTCCCTTCCCCGCGTCGGAGCCGACGAGGCTCGGCCCAACATCCTATTCATTCTCGCGGACGACGTCAGCTACCGGAATGTTTCCAGTTACGAAGGGAGCTATGACTGGGTGAAGACACCGGGCATCGATGCCCTCGCGAAGGAAGGCGTGCGCTTTACGCGCGGTTATGTCGGCACCTGGTGCATGGCCTCGCGTACCAGCCTGATGACAGGGCATCAGCAATACGGAAACCGGTCCATGGAGTTGAACCTTCTGGATTATCCCTCGGCCACCTACGATCCCGAGGAGATGCCGCTCTGGCCATCGGCCCTTCGCGAGAACGGCTATCACACGGCGATGATCGGCAAATGGCACATCGGCGAGGAGGACGGCTTCGGAACGGCCTGGGATCATCAGCGAGTCTGGAATCGCTGCAAGCACACCAAGAACGCGCACGCCTACTATGAGGCGCAATTGATCGAGACCGATGGCGGCGATGCCGAGATGATCGAGGGCTACCCGACTGATTTCTACACCGACTGGGCGATCGACTATGTCGAGGGGAAAACCCGGGCTTCCGACAAGCCGTGGTTTCTCTGGCTATGCTACGGAGCGTCGCACGGGCCCTTCATCCCCCATGAGCGCGACCTGGACACGTTTGCCGGGATCTCCGTGCCTGTTCCCGAGGACGTGTTCCCGCCTCGTCCAGGCAAACCCCGTTACATGCAGAAGGCGGGCGTCTGGGAACGTGGCGAGGACGGCCGACCGAAGCTTGAGAAGTTCCACACTCCCAAGGGAAGCACGGTCTGTCGCTATGGTCCGGACCTGTCGGATTGGAACCGCCAGTATCAGCAGACCATCAAGTCGCTGGACGACAATGTCGCCCGCCTGATGACCGCATTGGATGCCAGTGGCCAGAAGGAGAACACACTTGTGGTTTTCACCGCCGACCAGGGCTTTGCCTTCGGTCAGCATGGTTTCGCCACGAAGATGGCACCCTATGACGACAACATTCGCCCTCCCCTGATCTTCCGCCGGCCGGGCAGCATCCCCCAGGGATCGGTCTGCCGCCATCCGGTTGCCGGCGTTGACCTCGTCTCGACCCTCCTGGCTCAAAGTGGCACGCCCGAGCCCTGGGAGATGCATGGGTACGATTTCAGTCCCCTGCTGGCGGAACCCGGCCGGGAGGAGTGGGACCACGGTGCCCTCCTCGTGCTTACGGGAATCGAATGGGGCCGTCACACCCGGACCCTCCCGCGGATCGTAAAGCACGTGCAGGGCATCCCTTGGTGGGTCGCCTACTCCAAGGACAACTACAAATACATCAGGACCCTGGAGAAGAACGAGATCGAAGAACTCTACGACCTAGAAGAGGATCCCAATGAACTCCGAAACCTTGCCCTCGACCCCGAGTATCATTCCCTGATCGCCCGCATGCGGGACAAGGCCGTCTCCGAACTCGCCCGGACCTCAGCCCCTTTCCTCGAAAAGATTCCCGAGGTGTTTGAATTGACCGCCGACATCACTGAAACGCATAGCCAGGCCGGGGACCCCGATCGCTCTTCCCAGGAGGAGGAAGCGGAGGCGGAGCAGAAGAAGTATCGGATCCCCCATCTCAACCCCTTTCATCCGCACTTCGATCTGCACTGATTGCGAGTCGATCCCCCTGAACTGCTACGCGCTCCGCCATGATTCACGCTACTCCATCGTCCGGACCGACTTTCGCGCTTATCTTGGCAATCTTGGGTTTTGTTTCTCTCGGATGCCAGTCTCCCAAGCTCATCGAGAAATCGAAGCCCCAGGTTGATGATGATACCGTCTCCCATCTTCTCAACCCCCGACGCCTTTCTCCGGAAACCCGGCACCAGCTTCACCAGGCGGGCTACGGACGGAGAACGAAGACGGCTCCTGTTGCGGAAATCCGAAAACTGGAAGCTCAATGGGACGGCGCCCCCTCTCTCGCCCAGCGAACCGCTCTCGCCGAACTCCTGAGCGATGCCGCCGGGCTGCGTAAGGAAAAGGACCCTGCCGCCTCCTTTGAGCTTTTCCTGTCCGCCGCCGAAGTCTCCTATCCCGGCGCGATCAAGGCCAGTGCGGCTTCCAAAGAGGACGACGATCTCCTGGCTCTCTACAATCATGCCTGCGGACAAGTGACGGAGCTGGCCTTTGCCACCGGGCAATCGTCGGGTGTGGCCGGCAGATTCACCTGGCGCACCGCGATGAACCGGCCCGGTCTCGTGAATCCGCTGGAGTTTGATGAGCTGAAAGTCGCGGAATACCTGAAAATCAAGGGATTCGAACGGCGTGAAGTCGAATTGGGCGCCGGCGGTGCGTTGGTGGGGCACTGGAACTATCGGGAGGAATTCGCCGAATCGGATCCGTTCTTTCCCGAAGAGGGAATGGCCCTTCCCCTCACGGCGACCCTGGATTTCAAAGGCGATGGGCAGGTGGAACTGGCGGTCTACGATTCGCTCATGGTCGATTTCGCTCCGCTCGATGGAACCACGGTTCCCCTGGCGACCGACTACACGGCGCCCCTGGCCCTCATCATGACGCTGCGACCGGAGAAGAATGTCGGCATCAAGAGCATGTTCCAGCCCTCGAAGTACCTGGAACTCGCGGGTCTCTTCCAGTTGGAACCCTTTCGCGAGGACAAGATCCCCGTGATCATGGTCCACGGACTTTCGAAAAGTCCATCGGCATGGGTCCCGGCGGTGAATGAACTTCGCTCCGATCCGGTGATCCGCGAGAACTACCAGTTCCTTCTGTTCCAGTATCCCAGCGGTCTCCCCGCCACCTACTGCGGATCGATGCTCAGGCATTACCTGTCGGAGTTTCAGAATCACCACGATCCCGGGAGGAGGCGCCAGGTCATGCGCAACATGGTCCTGGTAGGAAAAAGCTTCGGCGGCATTACCTCTTCCCAACAGATTCGCGAAAGCGGAGAGAAAATTCGTGAATTGTTCTCCACCCGTCCTCTCGACGAGGTGGGGCTCTCGGAGCATGAGGTCGAAGCGATTCGTCGTCTCTTCCACTTCCAACCGAACCCGGACATCCGGCGCACCATCTTCATGGGAACGCCTCACCGCGGCACTGATGTCGCCGACACCAAGGCAGCTCACCTGGCCAGTCGGGTGATCAATTATCCCTTCTCGCTGCTCCTCGACGGAAACCAGCTGCCGGATTCGGATGCGATCACGCCGCTTGCTCGCGATTACCTGCAGAACCCGCCCAACAGCGTGGTGAACCTGAGGGCCAACTCTCCCGTTCTCGCGACCATCGCCAGCCTCCCCATCGGCTCCCGTACCACGGTGCATTCCATCGTCGGGAAACGCGGAGACGGCCCTCTGGAAGAAAGCGACGACAAGATGGTTCCCTACTGGAGCAGCCACATCGATGAGGCGGTCTCCGAAGTGGTGGTTCCCTGCATTCATGGCGAACTGGAGTCGCATCCCAAGTCCGTCGCCGAGTTGCGACGCATTCTCCTGCTCCACTTGGCGGAGGAAGCGTGAGAGGACGTTGGGACTTCTCGATTTGACGCGCGTCGGAGTCGGGCGACGATGTGGGGTGATGCGTCGAACCAACCGGCTGAATTTGCCGGGCGAATGTCTTTGCCGGGTTCTTTTTCTGGCCATTCTTGCCCTTCCCTTCACCCTGCGATCTCAGGGGCCGCCCCCATCGGTTTCGGAGTTCATTACCGACAAAGCTGCTTGGGAACAATTGGAGAATGGCGAGGTCGTTCTTCTGGAGGAAAGCAGCAAGGATGCCGCGGATGAGACGGCTGCCGAGGACGAAGATCACGGGGTAACCGCCGCGATTCTCATCGACGCTCGGCCCCGGGACGTGTGGGACTTCGTTGCCGACAAGGAAGCCGCGCCGGACTACATCGATAGCCTTGAGAGTGCCGAGGTCATCGAGGAGACCGAGGAACATGTCCTCATTCGCCAAGTGATGAAACTGGGTCCACTCCCGCGAATTTCCTACGTGGTCAAGCACAGCCCAACTCCCCCTCACACGGTCAATTTTGAGCGACACAGCGGTGATCTAAAAAAGATCAGCGGATTCTGGAAATTCCTACCTGTCGAGGATGGTCGCAAGTGTCTCTTGGTCTATCGCCTGTCCCTCAAGCCCGGGTTTCTGGTGCCGAATTTCGTGGTGAGGAATTCTCTTCGCAAGAGCCTTCCGGATGCCCTGCGAACGGTGCGAGAACAGGTCAAGAAAGGTGGTGGCGATTGAATGGGAAGTCTCATGCGATTCTGCGACTGGCGTTGATGCCCAATGCGGCGAGTCCCGCTACCAGGTAGCCCGCCGAAAAGAAAAGAAAGGCTTCGCTCCAGTCGCCGTTCTTGTCCCAGGTTTCCAGCACGATGGGAACCAGCAGCGGTGTCGTCGCGGCGCCGAAGTTCCCCCACATGTTTCCCCACCCGAACACGGCCGCGGTGTTCCTGCCGCCCACATCCTGCATGTAGGCCCAGATGGCGGGCACACTCATGTCGGTGACGAAAGCAACCACGGAGGCCGCGGCCACGAATGCCCAAGCGGACTCGAGACGAAGGCAGGAGAGATAGGCCAGCACCGCCACGGCATAACAACCGACCATTGGCAGCGAGCGACCCCAGCGCTGCCCGAACTTGCGGGTGGTCCAGTCCGTCAGCGCTCCGCCGCTCAGCATGCCGAGAATTCCGGCGAAGAGCACGATCGTGGACATCAGGCCGCCCACCTTGGGATCGACGTGCTTCACGTCCTTCAGGTAGGTCGGCAACCAAGTCACCAGGAACACCCAACCGATGTTGATGCCATACTGAAGGGCGCACATCAGCCACATCGTCCCGCTGCGGATCAAGGGCAACAAGGGAGGGAATGGAGGTGGGGCGGAAGCGTTCCCCGCGTCCCCTTCCCTGCCGATGAGTTCACGCTCCTTTTCATTGCACCGCGGGTGATCATCGGGATGTTCTCGAAAAACGCGGAAGAAGAGGAACGCGGCGAGAATCCCGGCGCTTCCGTAGAGAACGAGAACGGATCGCCAACCCAGGTAATCCTTCAGCAACCACGCAGTCAACAGCGGCGCGACCGCGCCTCCGAGCCGTCCGCCGAAGGAAACCACGCTGCTGGCGGTCCCTC
>JAUIGT010000273.1 GCA_030432615.1 Verrucomicrobiia bacterium | reverse complement strand
GGTCTCCCCGATCCGCCCGCCTACGACCTCGTCTACCGCCACGCCCTCGAAGTCGATGTGACCGGCGATCGCCTCGTCATGGGCTCCACGACCGGCGGCCTCTGGATCTCAGAAAACCAGGGAGACACCTGGCAGCCCGTGACCGTTCATCTCCCGCCGATCTTCTGCGTGCGGTTCGGTTGAGCAGAAAAGGGAACCTATCCCGCGGCGGCGAACCACCACCGCCCATCCCCCAGCCCGGGGGGGACGCACCGCCCACGACTACGGTGCCGCCTCCGCCAACGCGAACGACACGTTCCAGAATCCCTGTTTCTTGATCGCATCCAAGGCTTCCACGATCCGGTCAAAATCGGTATCCTTCGGTGCTCGGAACTCGATCGCCCGGTCCGGATGCGACCCGACGGCACCGACTCGGATCAGGTATTCCCCCACTCCGATCTCCCGGCCCTCGAACCGGACTTTTCCCGACCGGGTCAGGGAAACGACGATCTTCTCGCCCACCCGGGCCTTCAACGCCTTCTCCTGATCAATCCGGTCGAGCACCTTCGTCAGTTCTTTCCGCAGTTCGTCCCCGATCGCCGGGAGTTCCAGAAAGGCCCGGATCTCCTCCACCTGGTCCGTGCCGGCATACTGCGCCAAGCGGCTCACCGACTGCCGAAACACGTAGCCGCCTTGGCTCCGGCTCCGCATCACCTCCAGCGCCGCCTCGGCGACGCGACCCTCCAGGTCCTCGGGAACGCCGCCGCCCAGTCCCCACGCCGCCCGGCCAGCGACATTGGTGGAGTCGGGATGCGCGAGGAATTCGATCAGTCGCTCGATCGAGTCCGACGACTTGTTGGCCTGGGTACTCAGCGCGTAGTAGAGAGCATCGTGGGAAATCCTCGGATCCTCGCTCCGGCTCAGCTCGATGACCCGCGCCTCGATCGCCGGGGAAAACTTCGCGCCCCAGAGAGGCCGCAACACCTCGCGCAGCACCCCGGTATCCGATTCCTCCAACAGGCTAACGATCGCGGGCGAGGCCTCGCCGGTGAGGTCGTGGTCGAAGCCGAACGAAATCACATGAGCCGCTCTCGTGCGCACCTCGGGAGACGGGTCGGCGGCCAATTTCAAAAAACGGACCCGGTCGTCATCAGTCGCCCCGGACAACAGCAACGCGATCGCCGCGCGGGCTCGGATCTCCGCATGCTCGGAGGACAGCAAAGGTGGGAAAAGGTCGTGAAATGCGGCCTTGTCGAAGGCGACCTCCCCGAGCCGGACGAAGGCCTCGAGTCCGGCGAGCACTTTCCCAGGTTCACCGGCCGCGATCGATTCGCGCACTTCCGCGAGTGCGGCCCGTTTCGCTTCCTCGTCATCGAGTCTGAGAGCGGCATCGACCCATTGCCGCACACGATGTTCTTCGAATGCCAGAGGTCGAACCAGATCAGCGGTCGAGGCGACCACGGACTCGGAACTCGTCTCCGACTTTTCGCCGGACGGCTTCGATTCCTCGTCGGCGGCCTCGCTGATCAGGAAGGTCGCCAGCATGGCCACCGCTCCCACCGCGAACCCTCCGGCCACCGCGGAAATCCAGGTGCAACGCCCGCCCCAGCGGGACTGATCGGTCCCGCCCGTCAGGCGTCGAACCCGCGCCAGCAGTCCTCCCGGCTTTCCTCCGTCGGCGGCCATGCCCACCAGGGCCGCTCCGGAATCCCCGCGCAGAATCTCCAGCGCCGCCAGCGCTCCCGCGTATTCGACCACGTCGTCGGAGGCTGCCGAGGCAAGATCGTCGCAACAATGTTCCCGCTCGTCCCGGATCGTCCGTGAGATCCACCACACCGCCGGATGAAAGAAGAAGACCATCTCGGCCAGGGTCTGGAGCACATTGACGAAATAGTCATGACGACGGAGATGGGCCAGCTCGTGGAGCAGGATAGCCTCGACCTGCGTCGGCGACAATTGCGCCAGCATCGCCGCCGGCACGATCACCACCGGCCGGAGGATCCCGAGCGCCAGCGGCACCCGCACCTCGGTGGAAGACAACAAGCGAGCCGACTTCGGCGCGCCCATGCGGAGACCAAGCCGAGCGAAACGTTCCCCCCACGCCGAACCTCCGGGCAACGACGACGCCAGTCGACGGAGCCGTTGCGTCGCCCGCCAATCCAGAGCCAGTCGCACACCGAAAAACGCCATCCCCAGGACCCAGACGGACACCGCCCACGACTGCCACCCGAATCGAGTTTCCGATTCCGCTTCGGCAACCTTGGCGACGCCGGCCATTTCCCTAATTGCCGGATCTGCCGCCGATCCGTTTCCAGACGCCGCGACGAACGCCATCGCTCCCGGTCGGAAATCCCCCGCTTTTCCGGACATCGGCGCCCTGATCCCCGACTCTCGCACGAAAGTCAGCCCCGCACCCAGAACCAGCACGGCGAGTGAAGCCACTCCCGCTCGATAGCGGACAATCGGGTTCCTGGTCATCCACCTCAGGGCGACCAGGCCGAGAGCCACCGCCGCTCCCTGCCAGAGAAAATGCGCCAACGTCCAGCCAGCCGCCTCGATCCAGATTATGAGGTTCATGATTTCTGTCCTTTCGGTTTCGATTTTCCCTTCGTCTCCAGTTCGTCGAGCAGGGCGCGGATTTCTCGCAATTCCTCTGCCGAAGTCGGCTTCTCCGAAAGCGCCTGCATCACCAGCCGGGTCGGCGATCCGCCAAAGGCACCCTGGAGGAGATGACGGACCAGCTGGCGCTGGGTCTTCTCCGCCTCGATCGCCGCAGCGTAGATGTGGGACCGCCGCGACTCGTCCCGGGTCACCAGTCCCTTGTCCGCCATCTTCTGGAGAATCTTGAGTGTGGTGGTGTAGCCTGTCGACTTGGCCACCGCGGTCGCCAGGGCTTCGTGAATCTCCCGCACCGTCGAGGGACCTCGATCCCAGAGAACACGCAACAGTTCAAGCTCGGCGTCCGTGGGCTTTGGCTGCGGAGATCGATCCATGGATCCATTTACGACAACCGTCGTAGCAATGTCAACGACAAATGTCGTAGATGGGATTGTTCCCAGCGTCCGCCCATCCCCCAGCCCGGTATGGACGCACCGCCGGGGCGTCCGCCGTGGTCCGATCCGATGACGCCTTCGCCCCATTCGGCGGACGGCTCGGCGAGCCGTCGCTACCGGCTCAAGGCTTGGACCGCCAGCAATAGGCTTCGCGACTGGGCTCACCACGCGGAGTCTCGTCGAGGCTGATCCCGGAGATTTCCTTCACCTGATCCTTGAACCAGCGATCAAACGACTGCTCGGACTGGACGAGAACGGCGAAGGTTTCGCCGTTCACGAGTTCCGTGGTCACGATCACGAGCGTTCCCTGAGGGCTCGTCTGGACGTGCCAGCTTTCGAAGGCCACTCCGTAGCGCGAATAGAAATCATCCACTTCCTCCGTACGTTCACGCATCGCGCGCATGAAGGCATCGAGAGTCGCTTCTTTTCCAGGAAGCACCGGAAAGGCTCTTACGATCTTGAGCATGGGGACGATCCTGACGCAGGGTCCACGGAAAGACAAGCAGAACAGGAAGAACGAAAGACGACTCCACTCCACCTGCCACCGCGTGTAGGCCGATCTCTCCAAGGATCCGGCCGAAAACTTCAAGGCGTGGCCTTGTTTCCGGCAATGGCCGCAGGCAGGTTTCACGAACCGGACCCTCTTCGCCCGATGACCCAACCCTCTTTGCTCGCCCGCCTCGCGACGATCGTTCTCGCGGTGGCACCCCTGTTTGCCCACGCCGCCGAGGACGCTCCCGCCGGCCCTTTCTTCAACCGGGAGCCAATCCAGCCGAAGCCCTACGCGGAACTCCCCCTCGGTGCCATCGAACCGCAGGGCTGGTTGCGCGATGAACTGGAGCGGATGGCCGCGGGCATGACCGGAAACCTCGACACCTGGTATCCGGAAGTCTGCGGACCGCGCAACGCCTGGCTCGGGGGAGACGGCGACACCTGGGAACGCGGGCCCTACTGGATCGACGGACTCTATCCGTTGGCCCGCCTCCTCGATGACGAGGCGCTGATCGAAAAGGCGCAGCCCTGGATCGAGTGGACGCTCACCAACCAGCGCGAGGATGGCCAGATCGGTCCGCGCAAGATCGCCGACGCCGATCGCGTTCAGCCGCCGCCGCCCGGCGTCCAGACCATCGCCCCCTTCGACTGGTGGCCGCGCATGGTGATGCTGAAGATTCTCCAGCAACACTACATGGCCACCGGCGACGAACGGGTCATCGACTGCCTCGACCGCTACTTTCGCTTTCAGCTGAAGAGCCTGCCCGATTCCCCGCTCTTCGATCCCGACAATCCCGACGGCGGTTCCTGGTGGGCCGCCCAGCGCGGCGGGGAGAACCTCATGTCGGTGCTCTGGTTCTACAACGTCACCGGCCACGACTACCTCCTCGAACTCGCCGACCTGATCCACGAGCAGACCGTGCCCGTGACCGACTGGTTCGCCCGCGGGCCGGACAACCAGATCCTCTACCAGGCCGACCGCGCCCCGGAAACGATCGACGGCGAGGTTCACCACAAGGCACTCCACACCGTCAACCTGGCCCAGATGTTCAAGACGCCCATCATTCGCTGGCAGCAGGACGGCGACGCGCGACACCTCGAAGCCACCGACCAGGCCTTCGCCGACGTGCGCACCATTCACGGCCAGCCCCACGGACTCTGGGGCGGCGACGAGGGGATGCACGGGAACGCGCCCGACCGGGGCTCCGAACTCTGCACCGCGGTGGAGATGATGTTTTCGCTCGAGAAAATGTTCGAGGTCACCGGCGACCCGGCGCACGCCGACCGGCTCGAGCGCATCACCTACAACGCCCTCCCCACCCAGTGCACCGACGATCACTCCGGGCGCCAGTATTTCCAGCAGACCAACCAGGTCGAGGTCAACTTCGGCGACCGCGATTTCTTCAACGACAACGGCGACCGACAGGTCTTCGGCCTCCTCCGCGGCTATCCCTGCTGCACCTGCAACCTCCACCAGGGCTGGCCCAAGTTCGCGCAGCACCTCTGGATGGCCTCGCGCGACGGCGGACTCGCCGCGGTCGCCTATGCCCCGTCGTCGGTCACGGCCAAGGTCGGGCGCGGGGACAACGCATCCGAGGTCACTCTCGCCATGGATACCGGCTATCCATTCTACGAAACCGGCGCCATCACCGTCTCGACGGAAAAACCGGTGACCTTCCCCCTCCACCTCCGCATTCCCGGCTGGACCGAGGGCGTCGAGATCCGAGTGAACGGAAAGAAGACTGAACCGGAAACCGCCCAACCAGGCACCATGCACGTCATCGAGCGAACCTGGCAGGACGGCGACACCGTGCTCTTCCGCTTTCCCATGCCGCTGCGCAGTTCGACCTGGTATCACAGTTCCAAGGCCATCGAGCGCGGCCCGCTCGTCTATGCGCTCGACATCGCGCCGGAATGGAAAGACGTCGTCGAGCCGCGTCCCGAGGGCGTGCCCGATTCCGCTCCCCATCGCGGCTACCTTGAGGCCCGGCCGAAGACCGCCTGGAACTACGCCCTGCCCGGTCCGCTCGCCAACCACCCGGACGGAAAGTGGAAGGTCGAGATCTCCAAGGAAATCCATCCCAACCCGTGGACCCGGGAGACCGCCCCGGTGAAGCTCGTGGGAAAAGGCGTGCCGCTCGACTACTGGACCATGAACCGCCACTCGGCCGCCAACCCGCCGCTCAGTCCGGCCCCGGCGCCCGAACGCGTCGTCCAGGAAGCCATCACCCTCATCCCCTACGGCGCCACCACCCTGCGTGTGGCCGCCTTTCCCTGGCTGAAGCGCGAGGACCTCGTCGGCGCCGCCGCCTACGATCCCGACGACCTCCGTTTCGCCGCCGCCCGCGCCTCGTGGACGCATCCCAACAATGACGTCAACGCCGTCCGGCTTCCCCACGAACCGGCGTCGTCGGGCGACGACACCCTTCCCCGCTGGACCAGCTGGCCGCAGAAGGGACGACCCCAGTGGATCGAGATCGACCTCGGCGAACCGACCAAACTGGAAACCGTCGGCATCTATTTCTACGACGACGGCAAGGGTGTCCGCGCCGCCGACTCGTGGCGCGTCGAACGGCTCACGCCCGATGGATGGGAAGCGGTGAAGTCGGAAAAGGGATCGCTTTTCGGCACCAAGCTCGACCAGCTCAACGTCGCCACGATCGCCGAGTCTCCGGTGGCGCAGACCATCCGCCTCCACCTGGAGCCGCAGGGAGCCGACAAGGCGCTGGGCGTGCTCTCGATCACCGTCGAGGGAAAGCCGGCTCCAAACTCCGCCCCCCAAGCCGCGGCGAAACCCGATGGCCGCCCCAACTTCGTCTTCTTCCTGACCGACGACATCAGCCCCGATGATCTCTCGATCTACGGCAACGAAATCATCCGGACACCGAACCTCGATCGCCTCGCGAAACGCGGTCTCGTTTTCGACAATGCCTACGTCGCCACCTCGTCCTGCTCGCCGAGCCGGTGTTCCATCATCACCGGACGCTACCCGCACAACACCGGCGCGCCCGAACTCCACATGCCCCTGCCGCCCGAGCAGGTGACCTTCGTGCAGAAGCTGCAGGACGCCGGCTACCACACCGTGCTCTCCGGAAAGAATCACATGGCCCCCGAGGCCGCCCGGCTCGGCTTCGACATCGAGTCCGACAGCAAGCCGTCCGGCAGTGAGAATTGGATCAAACACCTGCGGGACCGTCCCCGCGACCGGCCCTTCTTTTTCTGGTTCGCTTCCCACGATGCTCACCACGACCGGCAGTTCGACGAGCACGCGCCGCGCTATGATCCGGATACCATCAAGGTCCCGCCCTACCTCGTCGATGGACCGCTCACCCGCCAGGAATTGGCCGACTACTACCACGAAGTCAGCCGCACCGATCACTACGCCGGCGAGATCTGGAAGGAGCTCGAGGCCCAGGGCATCGCCGACAACACCTGGTTCATCTACACCTCCGACAACGGTCGTCCCCTGCCCCGTTGCAAAACCTACCTCTACGAAAGCGGAATCCAGGCACCGCTGCTCGTGGTCGGCCCCGGGGTGAAAAAGCCGGGCGGCCGCAGCGACAGCCTCGTCAGCCTCATCGATCTCGCCCCCACCTTCCTCGAACTCGCCGGCCTGGAAACGCCCGAGACCGTCCAGGGCGTTTCCTTCCTGCCCGTCCTCCACGACCCGAGCGCCACCGTCCGCGACGCCGTCTTTGCCGAGCACAACTGGCACGTCTACCAGGCCCACGAGCGCGCCGTCCGCACCGGGCGCTGGCTTTACATTCGGAATGCCTGGCCGGAAAAACCCAACGTCAGCGGCGAGAGTTCCGTCCCCCTCTTTCCCGCCGCGAAGGAACTGTGGGACCACGCCGAAGCCGGCAAGCTCACTCCCGCCCAGTCTCTGTTGACGCAAGTTCCGCAACCGAAAGAAATGCTCTTCGACGTCGAGGCTGATCCCGACCAGTTGGTCGACGTGGCCGGTTACGAGGAGAACAGGGACGAGCTGAAACGCCTTCGCCGCCTGCTCGATCGCTGGCAGACAGAGACCGGCGACAGCATACCCGAGAACCCGACCGACAATCGCCAGCCCTTGCATGAGCGGGTAAACCAAACCCCGCCGCGCGGAGAGTTCCCCGGGGAGAAGACCAACGCGGGCGCGATCAACGCCAGAGGCCCGGTGCGGATCGATCGATGAAAGCCCGCGCTCCGCTCTTCCCTGACGCGAAACCGTAATGGCGCAGAAAGTCGTAATACCTCAGGAATAGAAACGTCTACCAACCTAATATGATGAAAACACTCAAGACTCTGTTCCTCCTCACCCTCACCGGCCTTGGCCTTAGCCTGACCAGTTGCGTCACCACCGACAGCGGCAGTAGTTGCTGCGCGGGCAAGGACGCCTCCTGTTGCGCTGCCAAGACCGCCTGCGCGTCCGACTGCACCAAGCCCTGCTGCAAGTAAGCACGGCACTCCCGGTGATTTCGGACCAAGGTTCGAAACTTCAACCAGCCCCGTTGCTCGGTCCTTCCGGGCAACGGGGTTTTTCTTTTTCCTGACGCGACTACCCCGCTTGGGGCCCGCCTTTTCCCATCCGCCCGCCCAGGATCTTGCGCAATCGATCGATCGTGGCCCGTTGCTCTGGATCGCCGGCGAGGTTCCGGTCCGGGGTGAGGTGTTCCTTTTCGCCCAGTTTGTAGAGTTCCTCGGCCACGATCGAACCGTCGGGCCCCTGCCACTGCACGTAGCGAAACTCGTCGGTGCGCAGGCTGCGGCCGACCGGCGCCTGGGGATCGTAGAGCTTCGCCGCGTGCTGGCTGAAAACGGCCCGTT